>JBDHXS010000495.1:0-5290 GCA_039810845.1 Runella sp.
AATCATTGTTGGTATTGCCAAGACCGAAGTTATCCGTTCCGAGCGCATCTGTAGGAAAACCCGTAATGCTACCACCAAAAAGTTTGGTTTGGAACTTTTGATAAGTGATACCGCCCAAAACTGTAAACACATTATTTTTATTCAATGACTTATTGTACGTCATGGTATATTCGGCCAATTGGCTGTTTCTGTTAAAGGTAGCAATGTCACCCGCTCCTTTTACTGGGCCTCCCCGTCGCGTCAGCGTAGAGTTGTAAATATCCCTTCTTGATTGCTGCCGGTCGGAACCAAGGTTTAATTTAGCCGAAAGCCCTGTCATAATCTCCCAAGAAATGTAGGCATTTCCCATGGTACGATTCGTCTCGTTTTTGCTCGAAACTCCCTGAATCAAACTGACTGGGTTGTTTATGGTATTGTTGGGTGAAACCGTCAAGACACCGTTAGCATCATAGATTTTCTCGGTTGGGTCAGACAGCAGCGCCGCATACAGCGGGCCGCCGTTTTCGTTGGTATTTACCCCGTCAATGGTATTTCTATCTTGAATCAGGCTGGCGTTGATATTCAAGCCGACTTTCACTTTATCACTGATACCCGACTCTAAATTGATCCGACCGATGTACTTGTTAATCCCCGTATTCTTAATGATACCTTCCTGATTAAAGTAGTTCAGAGAAGCAAATACCGATGTTTTTTTGGTACCACCGCTCAACGATAGATTATGATCCATGACGGGCGCAGTCTGAAATATTTGGGCTTGCCAATCTGTACCCGCTCCGATAGCTGCTATATCGGAATCGCTGAAAATGGCTTTTTGACCCAGATCTGCCGAAATATCATTCATGTATTTCATGTACTGCGGGGCCGTCAGAATATCCATTTTTTTAACTACTTTTTGAGAACCGTAGTAAGCACTGTAATTCACGCTCATTTTCTCTCCCGTCCCTTTTTTGGTAGTAATTAAAACGACGCCGTTGGCCCCGCGTGCTCCGTAAATAGCCGTGGCCGAGGCATCTTTGAGTATCTCAATCGACTGAATATCAGCAGGATTTAATGAATTTAGTGGATTTTTGGGTGTGTTGTTTGTTCCCGTATTGACTTGTGAAAACGTAGTGGCATCGCCCGCCGTGAGGTTAGCACTGTTATCAATGGGAAAGCCATCAATCACATACAGAGGTTCGTTGCTGGCATTAATTGAACTCGAACCTCGCACCCGAATCGAAAGGCCGCCACCAGGTTCGGAACTACTCTGGGTAATTTGTACCCCTGCTGCTCGCCCTTGCATCATTTGATCCACCGATACGTTGGCCCCAGGGTTCAACTGCTCGGCTTTTAGCGAAGAAACTGCCCCTGTGAGATCGCTTTTTTTCACCGTTCCGTAGCCTACTACCACGACCTCATCAAGCGTAGAACTTTCTGTTAAGACAATTTTGAGGTCGGTAGCATTTCCTACGTCCACCGTTGCGGTTTCGTAGCCGATAAAGCTGACTTTTAACTGCGGATTGGCAACATTGGCAGAGATACTAAACCGTCCGTCCACGCCTACTGTCGTACCATTGGTGGTACCGACGATCAATACAGTAGCCCCAATGAGTGGTTCGCCGTTTTTAGCACTAACACTTCCTTTGACTTGAATAGTTTGGGCTTGTCCCCATAGGGCATTCATGATAAAAACCATGAAACACCCATACGAAAGTAGATTTTTAAGCATTTTTGGGTTGATTTTGTTAATTAAGAATAGTCACAAAAAATCTCCCCAAAATTATATTATCAAGAAATGATACAGGTTTTCATATTCTTCAAAAAGGTTGAAAATCAAAGCAGAGGGAGAAAAGGTATCACTAAACCAGCAAAACTTATTTTTGAGATGCGATTTGTTGGTACCTGTCTTAGGAAATGGCTAATACATGCGACTGCAATACAATTGTAACCGAAGTACCCTTTTGATGTTCGGAGTGAAATTGGAGGTGGCCTTGAAGCAAATTTACCCTCGACCTAATATTATTCCAGCCATTGGCATTTTGATTGATTTTAGCTTCATCAAAACCAATACCATCATCTTCTACCGTCATAGTGATGTCATCAGAGGTAAAAATAACTTGAATCAGGATTTCAGTGGCATGAGCGTGCTTAATGGCATTTGTAACTAACTCTTGAATGATTCGAAAAACCATGAGATTTTTATGGACACCGAGGTTGACGGGTGTACCAAAATACTGAAAAATCACCGTAGGCTTAGAGTCGCTGTGTTTGGAGGCAAAATCTTGCAGCGCCCCCATGAGGCCAAAATTGGCCAAGGCATTGGGTTGTAGGTTTCTCGAAATCGTGCGAACTTCGGCGCACGCATCATCTATTAATTGATGAATACGCTCCATGGGTACATTGTTCTCAATCATTATTTTCATTCTTGAAAGCATCGTTCCCAATCCATCGTGAAGCTCCTGAGCGATACGTTTTCTTTCCAATTCCTGCCCATCAATGAGATGATTGAGTGCTTCAATTTTATTTTTATCCTTGGTTTGATTGATTTCTAACTGATTGATTTTTTGGCGATTGTTATAATAAATAAAGACGGCTAAAATCGCCAGTATTCCAATAAAAATGATGCCGATGTAAGTTTGTTGGCGGGTTTTGAGAGTATCTACTTCTGCTTGGGCCAATTTTTTTTCCAGTTCTATTTTCGACACAATAATCTTCTGTTTTTCCAAAAGATTATATTCGCTAAACGAGCGCATATCACCTTCGATTTTTGAGAAATAAATATCCGAAATAAGCTTTTGTGTTTTGTTGGCAAATTCATAGGCCATCGGATAATTTTTTTGCTTGATGTAATGGTCGCGTAGTGCATCGTAGATTTCTTTTCGGAGTTGGTAAAGGTTACCATTGTTTTCCACAATTCGCAATGAAGCCATCAACGCCTCAAAGCGAGCTTCTTTGTTGTTGAGGGCCTCATAACAAATAGATTTGATATACAGCGAGACCGCTTCTAACCAGTCCATGTGCTCTGCTTTTCCTATTTCATAACTTTTCTCACAGTGTTCTAATGCCTCTTTGTATTTTTTCTGACGCGAATAGTAGTCAGAATAAGAAGAATGAAAGCGTCCTTCTACCGATTTATCTTTGAGTGTCTGGTTGAGTAATTCTACCCGAGTCAAAATCTCTTTTGCATATGTAAAGTTATTGTCGTGGATATTAATATTGGCTAAGTTGATAAGATGACCTATTTCGGTTTCAGGGTGTTTGCTTGCTCTGAAATAATAAATGGCACTTTCAATATAATCTTTCGCCAATTCTTTCATAAAAGGTCGCTCCATGAAATAAGTCCCAATGGCTCCCCTGGCGTTGTAAAAATTAAATTCGTGTTTTGCCACCTGAAAACACTCCATACTCTTGCGGAGGTTGGTAATCAGCGAGTTGTTAAGGTCGGTAGCTCTTTCGTCCAATCGGGCAAGACAATAATAAGTGTATCCCATACCAAGGGTATCTTTCTTTTTCTGAAATACACCCAACAGGCTATCTAATTCAATCTTAGTATGAAGTACATTAATATCAGGGTATTGCTCCTGACCAAGTAATGCTCCATGAAGAAAAAGAAGAAAAAGTAGTGTTAATGTTGTACTTTTGAAATAAGAATAAGCCTCTGTCATTTATTCAAACTATTAATTGTCAACTGCAAATGATTCGAATTTTATTGGTTGATGACCATAAAATTTTTACTGAAGGCATTTCGTCGCTCCTCCAAAAAGAGCCTGATTTGACTGTAATAGGCCAGTGCCAAAATGCTCATCAAGTCAAAGAAACCCTCAAAACTATCCCCGTAGATTTGGTTATTTTGGATATAAACTTAGGTAACGAGAGTGGGTTAGAAATATGCAAATATATCACTGACACTTATCCGACGATTCGAGTATTGGCCATGTCTATGTATGATGACGAAAGTTTCATTACGCGTATGTTGAAAAATGGGGCTGATGGTTATCTGCTCAAAAACACAGGGGGAACAGAACTCATCAAAGCGATTGGTACCATTGCCCAAGGCGAAAAATACTACAGCTCTGAAATCACCAACATCATTATGCAGAGCCTCAACCGCCAAAAAAAGCAAGAAAAAAGTATCTACCAACTCCGATTTACACGCCGCGAAAAAGAAGTACTCGAACTTATCGCCAAGGGAAAAACCACCAAAGAAATAGCCAGCATTTTGTCTATCAGTGAAAAGACTGTCGAAACTCACCGAAGTAATCTTCTCTCAAAATTTGATGTCAAAAACGTCGTAAGCCTCCTCAAAGCTGCCCTCGAATATGGCTATGTCAAATAAATTTTTCTTGTTTTAGCATTAGATTGAATCCCCTTTTCTTACCATTCATTTCTCCTCTCAAAATACGAGAGCAAAACTAAACCATGTCGATGATTTAAAACTAAGGGTAAACCCTGAGTTTTAAAATTGGGGGAAAGTACTGAAAAAAATAGAATTTAGCTAATTTAATTTTGCACTCTACAAAGAATACACTTCTATGTAGCATCTATTTTTTATACTTTTTAATCTCTTACGTTTATGGTAATTTTCTACAAAGGTGATGCACCTCCCAACCTTCCAAAACTATTAAAAATCATGGCAGCGAGTACACTGCTGATGCTATTGATTTCCACTGCTTACGCTCAAACCATTAGAATATCTGGCAAAGTAGTAGCCACAGAAAGCAGTGATGGAATTCCAGGTGCAACCATCAAAGTAAAAGGCTCACAAGTGGGTGTTATTGCTGGTGCTTCGGGAGAATACACTATCGAAACGCCCAGCGGTGGAACCTTGGTTTTTTCATCCATCGGCTACCAAAGTAAAGAAGTCAAAATCGGTGGTAGAACCAAAATAAACGTAGAATTAGAAGAAAGCGCTTCCATGTTGAATGAAGTGGTGGTAGTAGGGTATGGTGAAATGAAAAAAACAGACCTCTCATCTTCTCAAGTATCGGTCAGTGCTGCTGACATCAAAAAGACCGTTAATACCACCATTGACCAAGCCTTGCAAGGTCGGGCAGCCAACGTCTATGTAACTAACAACTCTGGCAAACCAGGCGGCGGTGTCTCGGTCAATGTCCGTGGAATTTCAACCATCAGTGGCAATACCGAACCCATGTATGTCATTGATGGTGTCCAGATTGTACCCAATACCACTGGTTTTGCATCCAATGTATTATCCAATCTTAATCCTGATGATGTAGAATCGTTGCAGGTGTTACAAGGCCCCTCAGCACAATCTATTTATGGCTCGAAAGCAGCGAATGGGGTCATCGTT
>JBDHXS010000496.1:0-5289 GCA_039810845.1 Runella sp.
TCTTTGTAAGTGAATGGTTTCATTTCTTGGCCTTTGAGCATTCGTGCCAAATTTTTAGCCAACAACTCACCCTGTTGCATCGCAGGTTGTGCTAATTGTGGATGTCCATTCGGGTATTTTTCTTCAGTCATTAGGGCTACATCACCTACTGCAAATACATTTGATAATCCTTCCACTTGATTAAAACGATTTACTTTTATTCTCCCTCCCCGTCCATAAGAGATGGTAGAAATTCCTTCCAACCCATTGGCTTTCACCCCAGCTGCCCAAATCAAGTTGTTGGTACGCAATCGATCGCCTGTATTGGTATAAGCATATTTGCCATCAAAATCAGTAATACGCACTCCCAAACGCAGATTTACACCCAACTCAGTTAAATACTGCTTAGCTTTCATAGACGCCTCATCCGACATCACTTCCAATACCTCGGGCGAAGACTCGTACAAATAAATCTGCATCGAATCAAAGTTGAGTTCGGGGTAATCTTTTGGTAATATATGTCGTTTCATTTCGGCCAATGTTCCTGCGATTTCTACGCCTGTGGGACCGCCGCCTACAATAACGACGTTCATCAATCCAAGACGTTCTTCGAGGGTTTCAACACTGAGTGCATCTTCAAAATTTTGCAACATCCGATTTCGAATCGCCAGTGCTTCACTGACAGATTTCATCGGCATGGCATTTTCAATCATGTTTTTCATTCCAAAGAAATTGGTGTCGGCACCCGTCGCCAAGACCAAGTAATCATACTCAATCGTGCCCAAACCTGTTTCTACGGCGTTCGTTTCGGGATTAATTCGTAGAACTTCAGTGACTCGAATATGAACATTTTTCTTGGATTGAAACACTTTTCGTAGTGGAAACGAAATCGAACTCGGTTCGAGTCCTGCCATTGCTACTTGATAAAACAAAGGTTGAAATTGGTGATAATTGTTTTTATCAATCAGTACAATCTGTAAATCAGTATGTTGCGAAAGCTTGCGTGCAAGTACAAGCCCACCGAACCCTGCGCCTACGATGACGACGCGTTTTTGTTCGGTTTTGGGAAGATTAGGAGTCATTATGTTAATAATAAATAGGTCATCTTTGAAAGTCCAACAGAACTACTTTTAGAACGAGTCATAAAGGTATTTGGTTCGGCTATCATCGGTACAAATACCCGAATCATCCCAACATTTTTCTTTTTTGTAAATCGCACCTTTCTTTCGTTTCTTTGTTCTTCAGCTGGTCTCCGAATTTAATGGATGTAGCTAATTTATTTTCAAATGAAACATTTTCTTATTTGCATTGCTCTCCTTGTTTTGGTTACGTCTAAAGGCATAGCCCAATCGTTTAATGTCATTGCTTTTTTTACTGCCAAAGATGATCAAGCCCACATTAGTTTTGTAAAAGAAGCCAATCGTTTCTTCCCCAAAATAGCTAATCAATACCAGTTTCGTTATGATACTACTTCTAATTGGGATAATCTCAATGCAGCTTTTTTGGCTAATTACCAAGTAGTGTTGTTTCTCGACACTCGCCCTGAAAAGCCCAGTCAACGACAGGCCTTTGAAGAATATATAAACAAGGGGGGCGCATGGATAGGATTTCATTTTGCTGCTTTTGCGCTCAACAATTCTTTGTATTCGCAAGATTGGGATTGGTACCATCAAACCTTTTTAGGTTCTGGGCAATACAAAAGCAATACATGGAGGCCTACTTCAGCTATTTTGAAAGTAGAAAAAAGAAAACATTTTTCTACAAAATCGCTACCCAAAAAGTTTACATCTTCCGTTAATGAATGGTATCGTTGGGAGAATGATTTACGCACCAATCGTGACATCGAAATTTTACTTTCAATAGATGCTGAAAGCTTTCCATTGGGTACTGGCCCTAATCCAAGCGAAATTTGGCAAAGTGGCTATTATCCGGTAGCATGGTGTAATAAAAAGTATCGTATGCTTTACTTCAATATGGGACACAACGACATAGATTACGAAAATAACGCCAACAAAGAGCTATCGTTCACTTTTGAAAACGATATACAAAATCGTTTTGTTACAAATGCCTTGCTGGGGTTTGGGAAAGGAAAATAGCGTTACAACTGCAAATTTGCAAGTAAATCAAAGCCCCTTAGGTTTCTGGAAGATATAGCTTTCGTTTTTCGGAAGAAAATGCTCAAGCCAAGGAGCTTCTGCGGCCGTGAGGCTTTGGGCACCTGTTTTGAGAGAATCAAATGAAGTGCCAAGTTGTCGAATCAAAATTTCTCGGCTTGCCAGAGGTTCGCCTAAATGACTGTCACTAAAATTGTAGGTAGTGCAGACGCAGCTCAATGTGTCGGCGTGTATCCAATCCCTATTTTCACCCCAAATTCCGCAGTTGAAGTGACGATACCCTACGGGGTTTTTGTAACCGCTGCCATTTTGATAAACATTGATAAAAAAATGAAGCTGGGGAGAAGTTCCACCAATAAACTCGGTCCAGCCATCAAACTCAATGGCTTTCCAGTAGCGCTTCAATGCCAAATAGCCCTGGTTATCCACCGAAATTTGCCACGCCATTCGATTAAAAGTATAACCATCTTCTTTGCCACGTGCTTCATAAGTACGGTTATAGCTGTACCAATTTCCTACAACACCCTTGGCCAGTGAAGTTGTGTCGGCAATGTGACGTATTACTTTTCCATGTGTCTTTTCTTTGTTAAAAAACCACCCCCACCCCAGCACTGTGAAAAGCCCAATACAAGCGGTAACAGCCGCCACTTTCCAACGTTTTTCAGTTTGGCGTAGGTTATGATAGGTTTTAGTAAGTTGCTGAAAATCAGTACTAAGAACTATATGTTGATTTTCCCATTGAGTAGCATCAGACGGAGCTTTGTTTACACCCGTACGAACTGAAGAGGTATCAAACCCATGGATTTGGCGGTAGTCATCGAGGGTAGCAAATCCGAGTGTGCGAACAGGTGCCAACATAAAATGATCGGTTGTCCCAATATAGGCTTTAGAAGACTTGAGAAGGTCATCGTGGCGATCGCGGAAGGTACTACCTCCAAATTTATAGGTTTCTGGGCCGATGCCTTTTTCGTGCAATTCGAGACTTTTTTGGTGAGTGGCATGACCGACAAATGTGGGCAGTTGGCGTTTTTGCTGTTTTTCATAACTGCTATTTTTTGACCAACTCGCATTGCCCAATACTTGATTCATCGAGTGTGGCGGCGTTCGAAAATCGGTATATGGAAGCCCCAGCTCTTCTTGAAAATATAGTTCGAGTACTTGATTCCAAAGTTTTTCAAACAATGGTCGGGCAACTTCAATATTCATGGCTAAAGAAAAAAAAGCAGTAGATTGACACTTATAACTTGAGAATTTTCGGGATGCAATTTAACTTTTTTCAGCGATTACACCCATTTTATTAATTCTTGGGAATAAAGGGTAGCTTAAACAGTATCTACTATTTTTAGTCTGATAATCAGTAGATTAGTTATGTGTAATCTTGCTGTAACCAGTACTTACAGAGCGAGTGATTAGTAGTTACCCTTGACTGATGGGCTAAGGTTTCTCAATTTTCGGTCAATAAAATCAGTCAACACAAACCTTAATCTTTTATGATGAATTCCTCACTTTCCAATCCGTCGCTCTGGCAAAAAATAAGCGACTTTCAATTAGACGATTCGCCTGAAGCTGCGATACAGTTTTCTGACAAACTGATCAAAGAAACAAAATGGACGCCTGATTTTGCGAAGCGAGCTATGGCTGAATACAAGAAGTTTTTGTATCTCTGCCTCACTATGCCGCAGGGCGCATCGCCCTCAGAAGTGGTAGATGAAGTTTGGCATTTGCATTTGACATACACCGTAAGCTACTGGCAAAAATTGTGTGGCGAAGTATTGCAACGGCAACTGCATCACTATCCCAATAAAGGGGGAGCGTCTGAAAATCAACGTCATCAAGATTGGTATGCCGATACACTGATAGCTTACGTAAAAGAGTTCCAAGAACTGCCTTCTGCAGATTGTTGGTCATTGCCCAAAGGGCTCGATTTGACACCATATCTCTTACTGACTTCGCCGTTTCAAACTCCAACATTACAGATAACACCCATTTGGGAGGGGCATAAATATTGGCCTGTAGGAGCTACGGTCTTGGGCGTACTATCACTATTTCTATTTACACTGTCGGGGTCTCACTTTTTGTTGGCGTATTTGCTCCTGATGGCTTGGGCTTGGTGGGGAACTTATCACAAAATCCGTTTCAAAAAACAGGTATTGAGGGAAGCACTGCGTCAGTTGCACCCCTACCATTTCGCGGCGTTATTCAAAGACACAGAAACAGTATTCCGAACCCTCGTGGCAGATTTTGCGGAAAGAGGCTGGATTAGTTATCAACACGAGGGGATGTTTAGCTACGATCAAACGATTCATCAACCCATGATGTACTCGCTACAAGCCCAAGATGAAAAGGCGATGCCTGTCGAGCGCTTGCGGGGTTTTTTATACCCTTATGCCAAAGCCATCACCAAAGCCATAGCCCCTGCTAAGAATAAACTTTCGCAAGACTTGGGAACAAGCTTGTTTCAGTGGTGGGTGATACTGATTGGAGTAGCGAGGTTGTTTCAGGGAATTCTCAATCAGAAACCAGTCATTTTTCTGCTACTACTTATGATTGTTTACGTCATTGTTTGGGTAGTGATTAGCCAAACAGCGTTGATTGACCGAACTGTCGGCGATGCGTACCAAACAACTGATTGGGGAATGCAAATTACAGCTGGAGCCCTCGCCTTTATGCTGTTCAATGCTTCGTATAGTTTGGGAAATGACCAAACGCTCCAGCGTGTGTTTAACAAAGTTCCTGCCTCCGACGATGGAATGGGGTGGCTGGGCGGAGCTACCTACGTTAGTTCTTCTGACAAAAGCAGTGGTGGTGCAGGATGTAGTAGTGGCGGAGACGGTGGAGGCGGTGGATGTGGAGGAGGATGCGGCGGTTGCGGTGGAGGTTGTGGCGGAGGCAGTTAAATGAATGACAAATGTTCAATGATAGGACACCTATTTTTAATTAAAAAGAACCATAAACAGGAAAATAAAATGAGAGCTGAATGCACAGACAATAAAACATTTCAGTTGATTGACAACGGACATTTGTTAGGAAAACTGATTTATAAGAGTATATTCTCTTATGATGCCGAAATTAACTTGGCAAATTCTGAATGTTATGAACTTAAATCTACTGGTTTCTTCGGGACAAAAATAACTGTATCAAAAAACGAAACGGAAATAGCTAATATGCAGATGAACTGGAAAGGCCAAATTGTATT
>JBDHXS010000497.1:0-5280 GCA_039810845.1 Runella sp.
AATCATTACAGAAGAAAATGGCCGCGTTTTTTTAGAAATTTTTGATATTTCAGATAAGGGTAAAGCAAAACTTCGTCTGAGTAGAGAAATCAGAGGAATAAACCAAATAACCGATTTTGATATTTCAAACGATGGCTCAACATTGGTGTTAAGTGCCGATAGTCGTGGTCAAAATGATTTGTTTTTATTTAATGTAGGACGTTCTTCTTTGCTTCAACTCACAAGCGATTTGTACGATGATCGTTATCCGCATTTTGCAGGTTCTTCTTCTACACGTGTGTTGTTTTCTTCCAATCGTTTAAAAGATTCATTGACTGTAACCGACAAAGGTTCTTACAAAACAGTTAAAGAGAAAATGGCTTTGTTTTTACACGATGGCAATCCTCGTGCCCAAACAGTCACACGCATTGTGGATTCTTTAGGTATCATATCAAATCCTCGTACTGCTGATGAAAATACTTTCTACTTTCTTTCAGACTATCGAGGGGTAACTAATTTGTATCGTTATGAGTTGGATATTAAGCGTTTAATCCCTATGACGGGTTTTAATCAAAATATCCGTGATTATGATTATTTGGTGGCCTCGGGCGCATTTGCAGGTATCAATTGGCATAAAGACCAAGAGGCAGTTGTTTACCAACGACGCTTGACTCCAGTTTCGAATGAGTTGATTTCAACACCTCGTGTACAGAGTATGTCGGGAGTCTCGGTGTATAAAACAGAACAACGGAACAATCCCGCGGCAGATGCCAGCTTAATTGCTCAAATGGCTAATCCACGTAAGATGCAACTGGATTCGGGCGAAATAGATACAGATAATTATGAGTTTGACGCCGATGTACTTAAAACGTTTGAATATCGTCAACGACGCGGAACCACCATTTCAAGTGCGGCCAATCTTCCCACTCGCAATCGGAAAAGAGAGAATATTACGATAAAGGGGCCAATTAATTATAAGAGCTTATTTATCAGTAATGATGCTACTTCCGACTGGCGTATTGATCCAGTGCGAGGATTTGGTTTTGCGCAATCGTTGACAATGAATGATTTACTCGAAAATCATATCGTTAAAGCAGGGTTTTTCTTAGGACTTTTGAATTTCCGTACCAACAACCTCTGGGCCGAGTATAACAATTTGGCACATCGAATTGATTTTTCAGCGCGGGTAGATCGTCAGAGTCTATATGTACAGCCTCCAGCTAGTCAGAAGTACCGTTACAACCGAGTTGCTCTTACAGCGGCGTATCCATTTAATAATAATGCTCGGGTATCCTTAACACCGTTTTTTGCCGAATCACGTTTGTTGGATGTGAGTAATATTTCTGCTGCCGACGTAGCCTCGTCTTATTTGGGGGCCAGAGGAGAGTTTGTTTATGACAACTCTCGTATCAATGGTATGAATATGATGGAAGGCACTCGTTTTAAGATTCGCTACGATTTGTTTGGAGGTATCAACGGGACTAAAGGTTTCAATCGTCTTGCAATAGATTTCCGTCATTATCAAAAAATCCACCGAGATCTGATTTTTGCCACTCGTTTATCATTTGCCCATTCAGGTGGAAAATCACCTAAGCAAAGTGTGTTGGGAGGAATGGAGAACTGGACGGGTAATAATCAAGAAGAACGGACAGTCAACCCTTTGGCCGTAGGATTGAGTAGTTCATTGATTCCGATTGATAACCGAGATATATTTTTTGTGGAATTGGCTACTAATTTACGTGGATTTAATTTCAATAAAGTGTCGGGTAGTAGTCATTTATTGTTTAATGGTGAATTGCGGATGCCACTGGTCAAATACTTTTATCGTGGCCCTATCACCTCCAATTTCTTGCGGAATTTCCAGTTAGTAGGGTTCACAGATGTGGGTACGGCTTGGACGGGTAAATGGCCTTTCAACCGTCAGAATAGTTTGAATACAGAAATTATTCGGTTAGACTTTTTTAGCGCAACTGTCAATAACTTCCGTAATCCATTTTTGTTAGGATATGGAGTAGGAGCGCGTACAATGTTGTTTGGGTTTTATGTGAAATTTGACTACGCATGGGGTTTTGATAACGGCGAAGTTAACAAACCTATTCCTTATTTGACGCTTGGGTACGATTTTTAAATACTCTTTTCGCATAAAAAAAGCCGAGCAAAATGGCTCGGCTTTTTTTATGCTTATTAGAGGCTTTGTTGCATGGCTCGCATTCAAAAGAGGTTAATGCAAATACATATACAAAAACCGAGTTTTTACCTGTCAAGTAAGCCTATTTTGGGGTACTTAACCATTCTCAGTATTGTACAAATCCTATTTGTCATTGTATTTTTTAGTTATTCAACATCCATGCAACAAAGCCCTTATTAGATACAATTTCATAGCTCTTAAGCGGCATATTTAATGCTTGAAAACAGGCTTGAAAAGCCTATTTAAGGCAGTTTTAAGGCTAAAATAGCTGTTTATTGGCACGGTTTTGGCTAATTAATACCCTCTAATCTCTTAGTAGAAATAGTTTAATTTTTTATTGTTAAAGTACAATAATATTGAAGCCTTTAACAAAATAAAATAGAAAGGTAAAGTATTGATAAACAGTGCATTAATTCTTCTCTTGTAAAGTCAGTCATGGCCACGATGACTTTGGCATAATTTTAGATACTTCTTAGATGGGTCAAAGCCCAACTTCACTGGTAAAGCAGAACTAAACATTTTCTGGCAGAAATGCCGCATAGTATAATGTTTAAGATAGCTATCAGTTGAGTACATCCAAAACAAACGAAAAGTGGCAGATGAAAGCACTATTTACCACAATCCCAAACATTGAAGCAAAGCGCAAAAGCATTGCCCCAAACCCTTCTTTGAGAAAAGCCTTTTGGACATTCTTAGCGAATGCAGCTTCTTGTATTAAATGGATTTTGCCAAATCGAAGCAAAAGGAGTGAACAAGCTATGGTTTATCGAAAACCATTTCAATCAAAACTCTCTCAAAAAGGGCAAAAAGTTTTTTGGGTCAACTCTGTTGGGATTGATCAGCATCATCATCTGCCAGGAGCATCACCACCTACCCACGCATTTTGCGGTATTAGTTCCGAAAATGTTACTCCAAAATTTACATCCCTTCAATCAATTATTTTACATACTATGAGTCAGTTATCCATTTCTCCTCCTCGGGATAAGCAGCGTGTTCTGGGGGCGCGTTTTGATGAAAAATCAAAACGATGGGTATCTACTTCCCCGCCCGATAAGGAAGTGGAAGTAAATAGCTATGAATCAGTAGCATATATTGATTCGGCTTTCCCAAAAAATCGCTTCATCAAACCTTTGAAGTCAATCATGGGTGTATTTGCGTTGGTACTATTGACTGCCTTTACGGTATTAGGCCAACAAGCGAAAGTAGTAGATATCAAGCTGTCTAAAAAAGTTGACAATGCGCAACCTACTATTGGGCAGGCTATTAAGTTTACTATTTATGCCAAAAACGATGGCCCTGACGCTGCCACTGCGGTTGTAGTAAAGGATATTTTCCCCACGGCAGGAGCGACACTTACGGGTAATGTACCTCAGGCAGGTACGACTTTCAATTCGGGAACGGGTTTATGGAGTATTCCTACGATTGCCGCTGGCGATTCTGTTAAACTGGAATTGACAGGAACCGTAACTGGGCGAGGTGTTTATTTCAACATCGCTGAGGTAATGTCCATGGGAGGGGGGCAGGAAGATGCTGACTCCGATCCAGGCAATGGTATTTTAGGCGAAGATGATTATGCTACGGCCTGTTTCTCAGTGCCGATTTTGTGGTATCCAGGCGATGAATATACCGTGTCACTCTCTGTGGCTGGCTATTCCAATGTAGCTTGGACCAAAGTTGGAAGTGGCGCTATAACAGGTGTTCCTTCAGATAGTGCCTCAGTGAGCGGTGATACCCTGACCATTAAAGGAACAGGGCGTTTTGCGTTTAGTGCTCAAGTCAATACATGTCCTGCCACAGGCTGTTGTGAGATTATCGTAATTCCTGGGCCTCTTGGAAGTATTGGTGATTTTGTATGGAAAGATGTAAATGATAATGGCCGACAAGACGCTGGTGAACCTGGAGTAAATGGAGTGAAAGTAATCTTGTGGTCAGCTACAAATACAGGAACACCAATAGCTAAACTTGACAGTACGATTACCTCAGGTATAGGTATCAATAGCGGTAAGTATGGTTTCACAGAGTTATCTGCAGGAAATTATGTAGTACAGTTTGTTACTACAACTCTACCTGCGGGTTGTATAATTTCTCCCAAACAAAATCAGGCGGGAGTACCCGATGATTTAGATAGTGATGCGAATCCTACGACAGGTATTAGTCAATTAGTAGTACTTGATCCCGAACAAGGCGGAATTTTGAAAGACAATCCAACTATAGATGCGGGATTGTATAGCCCATTGGGTAGTATTGGAGATTACGTATGGAAAGATTTGAACAATAATGGTATTCAGGACGATGGAAATACAGGTGTCAATAATGTATCGGTAGTTTTGTTGAAAAAGAACCAAGCCAATGTCTTTGTTCCCATTGATACTATGCTGACAGCCAGCAATCCAGTTGGTGGAGCATTGGGCTGGTATTCCTTTACTGATTTATCAGCAGGTGAATATCAAGTGAAGATTTTGACTTCTTCTCTTCCAGCAGGCTGTGTTTTGAGCGATTCTACCAATAAAGGTGGAGATGATACCAAAGATAGCGACTTTAACCCAACAACGGGCCTGAGTCCGACAATAACACTGAATCCTACTCAAGGGGGAATTTTACAAAATAATCCGACTATAGACGGAGCGTTATACAGTCCTTTAGGTAGCATTGGAGACTTCGTTTGGAAAGATCTTGATGATGACGGTCAGCAGGATACTGGTGAACCAGGTGTGAAGAACGTAAGAGTAGTATTATATAAGGAAATAGGTAATACCTTCACTCCTGTTGATACAACATTTACAGGACTTAGCGGAGATTATACTTTTACTGGTTTAGCATTAGGCCGATATAGAGTATTGTTTGATCCCACAAGCCTACCAGATACATGTCAATTGAGTCTAAACCAAAATGTTGGTTCAGACCTAACTGACAATGATGCTAATCCTACCACTGGTCTATCTCAGATAGTAACAATAGATCCTACCAAAGGAGGTATTGATAAGGATAACCCGACTATAGACGCAGCGGTGACGAATTTTGATTTGTCCTTGCGCAAGGATTTGG
Organism: Runella sp.; assembly: GCA_039810845.1. Taxonomy (GTDB): domain Bacteria; phylum Bacteroidota; class Bacteroidia; order Cytophagales; family Spirosomataceae; genus Runella. Next base: position 5,213 of record JBDHXS010000497.1, read on the forward strand.
CAGCGGGTCAAAGTGCAGAAGTAGCTCCAGGGGATTTGGTGACCTTCAAGTTGACGGTTAAGAACGAA
>JBDHXS010000498.1:0-5277 GCA_039810845.1 Runella sp.
GTTGGTCGGACGAAAAAAACATGGAAGTATTTGGTATTTGTGCCAATCCTAACTTCCACGGGCATAATTTTGAACTGATAATCACAGTAAAGGGGCCTATCAATCCAGAAACTGGATTTGTGGTGGATATGAAGCAATTGGGCAAAATGATGAAAGATACCGTGATTGACAAAGTAGACCACCGAAATCTTAACTTAGACGTGGACTTTATGCAGGGCATTATACCAAGTTGTGAGAACTTTGTAGTCGAAATCTGGAAAATTCTGGAAAAAGGCCTAAGCGAATTAGCCCCTCATACTAAGCTTCACTATCTCAAGCTTATCGAAACTCCTAAAAATTATGTGGAGTATTATGGGGAATAATCTCTTGCACTTGGGTAGTATGAAGTAAACTATTTTAAACAAACCATTGTGGACAAAAAACGCCTTCAGCTTCTTTTAGGGCTTATTATATTTGTAATTATTGGGAGCTATTTGTACTATATTCATCTTTACGCGGTTAATATTCCCATTTCTGACGATTATGATCTCGTACGTGTCAAATACACGCTACTTAGGCAGGAGTTCAGTTGGTGGGAAAAAATAAAATTACTGTTAGAGCCTGAAAACGACCACCGTATTCTGATTCCGCGTTCCATCGCGTTATTGGATTATGCCATAGAAGGTTTTATCAATTATCGTACGCTTATTTGGGTAGTAAACAGTAGCTTGTTGGGGATTCTGGGATTTTGGTTTGTGAGTTTTCTCAAAAAAGGTCTCAAAGCTTGGTATTTTATTCCTATTTTACTTTGGTATCTTACTCCTTTTGTATTTGATGTCACGCTTTGGGGTATCAATGGAATGCAACATACTACGTTGAATCTACTGGTATTTGCTTCGCTATACTTGTTGGCCACCTATCCCCAATTACTTCCTAATTTCTTTGCTTTAGTACTCGCTTTTGCGGCTACATTTACCAACGGAAACGGCTTTTTGGTTTTCCCTGCGGGGCTAACAATTCTACTTCTGGCTAAAAGTTGGAAAAAAAGTACTTGGTGGAGTATAGGAATGGTGGTGGCGTTGCTGGCTTACTTTCTGAATTATAGTGTGGGGCAGGCCACGAAAGTGACGATTTCGGGTCAGTTTATTCAAAACCTGATGGTAAGTTTTGCCGCTTTATCGGGCGGTTGGATGGCCGCATTTAAAGGCAATAGCCAAACTTGGTTGCTCTGGGGTGCATTTGCTGTGGGTTTCATTAGTTTGGTTGGTCTGACGCTTTGGCTGATAAGTCAAACGTTTTTTTCTCCTTCTAAACCACGACCAAGTCAAATTTACTTTTGGGTAGGTGTGTTTATGTTCTCAATCCTGACAATCGGGATTATTGCCGTTTCGCGCGGAGGACGTGATGTGTATTCGGTTTTTACAAGTCGGTATAGTTTGTATCCGCTTCATTTACTAACTCTTACCTATATTTCATTGCTAACGTGGAAGGCGGTATCTCAAAAATGGCTTGCCCGTTTTGCCCTTGTTTTTGGAATTGTTTTTGCCTTGATGAGTTTTTATCAGTATCAGCTTGACATAGACGTGCGCCGACGAAGTCTGATAGCCGATCATTACAATTGGCGACAACATCGGAAGTTGACGACGCATTTTCGGAGTGAGTTAGCTGATTTTTTTACACAACCTGCTTACGACAAAGGAATTTATCGTTTTACAAACTTCCCTTTAAAAAAAGCAGAAGCTATGATTTCGGCTCCCGCAGATACGAGCTTAGGGCAGAAATTAGATTTGAAGTTGAGTACCCACATAAAGCCCATTGATTTTTTTAATCACCCTCAAAAAGTAGCTCAATTTACACTGGAAAACAGTAGCCTTTCACAACCCGAATTTGGGCAAGGAGGTGTTTATTTGGTGTTAAAATCACAAAAAAACACTACTTATTTGCTCCCAACATGGCCTATTCAAGGAGGAAAGCGGCAATTTTTAACCACGGGCAAAGTCTATAAAACAGGGTTTGTAGCTACTTTTTACAACGAAAACTTTGTGGCCGATACGTATCGAATCGGAGTTTTGGGTTCATCCGATAAAGGCTATTTTTTGCGCTATAGTTCTCAATCCATTCAAATTGACTCACTTCATGCACAATTGATTAATAATTATTAGAATGAAGGCTGGGAAAAAGCAATTTTATACACATATTTCCCCCATTGGGGGTTAGGGGGCCATGAAATACTATCTCATCGCAGGTGAACGCTCTGGCGACTTACACGGCAGCAATCTTATCAAGGCCATTCGTCGGCACGACCCGCAAGCTGAATGCAGAGTATGGGGCGGAGAGATGATGCAAGCCGCAGGGGCAACATTGGTAACCCATTATGCCGATATGGCTTTTATGGGCTTTTGGGAAGTAGCCAAAAACTTGGGAACCATTTCAGGTTTTTTAAAGAAGTGTAAAGCTGATATTCTTTCCTATCGTCCCGATGTAGTGATTCTGATTGATTATGCAGGGTTCAACATGCGTATCGCTCGTTTTGCCAAAGAAAACGGTATTCGTACTTTTTATTATATCTCGCCCAAAGTTTGGGCTTGGAATCAAAACCGTGCCCTCAAACTCAAACGTGATGTTGACAAGTTGTTTGTTATTTTTCCTTTTGAAAAAGAGTTCTTCAAAAAGTTTGATTACGAGGTAGATTACGTAGGTAATCCTCTCTTTGACGCCATTGCTGATTTTAAGCCGAATCCGCACTTTTTAGCAGAAAATGGTCTTAATTCTCAAAAACCAATCATTGCACTTCTTCCAGGTAGCCGCCGTCAGGAAGTAGAGCAAATGCTGACTTTGATGACAGCCACTAAACCGCAGTTTCCTGATTATCAATATATCATAGCAGGCGTTAGCAATTTACCCAAAGATTTGTACCAACCTTTTCAGAGAGAAGACATTCATTTCGTAACAGATGCGGCTTATGATTTGCTTTCGGTAGCCACAGCAGCTTTGGTCACATCAGGGACAGCTACGCTCGAAACAGCCCTATTTGAAGTTCCTCAAGTGGTTTGTTATAAAACGGGAAGTATCAGTTATGCTATTGCCAAGCGATTGATTCGCGTTCCGTACATCTCGTTGGTAAATTTAATTATCCAAAAAGAGACCGTGAAAGAGCTGATTCAAAACGAGTTAACTCCTCAAAATATCACGCAAGAATTGCAAGCCATACTTCCTAAGGGGGCAAAACGAAAAGTTCAACTGGAAGATTATCGCCAAGTAAAAGCGCTTTTGGGCGAAAAGGGAGCTTCGGAACGAGCAGGGGAGTTGATGGTGAAGTATCTTTTATCTTGACTATTTTAGCAATTCTTCTACCGAAATTTTAAAATCATTTAATACGGGTTCAGCAGAACAAATATCCTGCTCCAAGCAAATAGTTACGTCCTTTACCGAAGTATAAACTTCTACCATTTCCTCTTCAGGCAATACTACCCTTACACCATGTTTGAAATATTCTTTAATTTTCTTTTTTACGTCGTTAATTTGGTCATTGGAAGAAATGATTTCGATGCAAAACTCAGGAATGGGTTCGTCGCCTTCGCTGTTAATTTGTTGGTCAGTAAAAAATGCCATATCGGGTCTTCTCATCTGAATTCCCGTTAGCATTACGTCTTGTTCACAGATAAGTAGTGCTTTTTGTTTTTTTGCTTGTGTGGTATCAAACAAAAGGTTTAAAATTTGAATAATTTTCAAATGTTTTCTTTTCATTCCTGTAAATTTAATCAGTTCCCCATCGTTCCATTCGTATTTGTAGCCATCGTTAGGCTCCCAACGCTCAAATTCTTCGAGCGTTGTAGGAAATGAGGCAGCTTGTGCAGTAGATACCATAGCCGTTTATTATCTTAAATTTGTACTTAACAAATATAACGAATTATTGTCTTACACCACTAAACTCTCTAATTCTTTCTGCTGCCGTAAGTGATGACGAAAGTGCATATCCATATTGTGATACCATTCATGGGCGTTGAGCCAACCAAAAACTGGATGAAAACATTTATAGTCTCCTGCATCATGTGTAACAGGTTCGATTAATTTTTTTGCTTCAGTGAGTACCTTTTCTAACAATGAGCGATAGTCTTCGCGAGTTTTAGCGACGGGTTCTGGGCCACGAAGCACTTCGGGAATTTTAACTTTGACAGGAGGAAAACTGTTGTACTTAAAGATATTATCGCCATACGGATTTTTCTCACCTCCTATTTGTCCCTTGCGCTGCTCAAGACAACGTACGATATTGGCAAAAAAGAAAAAGTTGGAGGTAATATACAGATGCTCATACATCTGCCCCAACGACCACACCTCATCGGCACTTTTATAAGTAAACTGCTCATTATTGTAGCCATCAAGTGCTACAATGTAACCTTGAATGGTTTTTTCTAAACTTTCAAAGATCTCAGTGGGTGTTTGTTGACTGGTCATTGGTTTTTGGAATAAAATTTTAGAGACTAATTACAATTTTGCTTGAATTTGTTGATAGCATCTGCTTCACCCAATGCTTCACCTTTTTTCCAAGTATTACAAGCTTTCTCTTTTTGACCATTAACCCAAAATGCTTCTCCTAACCAAAGATGAATTTGGTCGGTAGCAGGGCTAAGGCCATAAGCTTTTTGGAACGCTTCTAAGGCTTCAACTTTTTGGTTGTTTTTTAGAAAATACAAACCGAGGTTTCGGTGTGCATAACTATTCTGAGGGGCTTTTTCTAATGATTTATCAATAAGATTTTTGGCCTCATTCAATTGATTCTGCAAAAGTAAAACATAGCCTTTGTTGTTCAAATAAATAGGATTGACTGGGTCAAAATCCAATGCTCTTTCAATGAATTTTGAAGCCTGCTCAAGCTGATTTTCACGGGCAAAAATAAGTGCCAGATTGTTGTATGCCAATTGTTGCTGTGCATCCAATTTCAAGGCATTTTCAAAATCAGCCTTAGCTACTTTGAAATTTTTCTTTTCAAAATAGGCTACACCACGATTGACCAATGCTTGTACATTTTGGGGGCTTAGTGCAAGCGAGCGGTCATATTCGGCCAATGCTTGCTCATAGTAACCTTGACTGAATTTTAAATCTCCCCATTTCAAGTAGTAATTGGTTGAATCTTTGTAGGTGTTCCGAATGTGTTCCAAGTCTGTCACCGCCAACGGAAACTCTTGTCGGTCAATCAACACTCCCGCGCGATTGAAATAAGCTTCTTCAAATTTTGAATCGATTTTTATGGATTTATTGAAATCTTCCATTGTTTTCTCTTATTAACTCAAACGTAAA
>JBDHXS010000499.1:0-5272 GCA_039810845.1 Runella sp.
TGCGCGGGGAAGCGACGCTGGGCGAAAACATCGCCGATCTCGGCGGCGTAGAACTGGGCTACGATGCTTTCAAACGCTCTGCCCAATACAAAAACAATCAAAAAGTAGCCGGTCTGACGCCCGACGAAAGGTATTTCCTCGCGTACGCGTACGCATGGATGATCCAGATGCGCCCGGAAATGCTCGCCAGCCGCATCATGTCCGACGTACACGCACCGGCACAACACCGCGTCATCGGCCCCCTTTCCAATAATGTCAAGTTTTATGAAGCTTTTGGTATCAAGCCCGGCGACGCGATGTACAGACCCGAAAACGAACGGGTCAGCATCTGGTAGATCAGCGGTGTTTTAAATTTTTTTATCAAATGGAAACGTGTTTATCGGGTTGGCTCACCGATGAAAGAGAGTCCATCCGTCTTGAGCAAAGTCGAAGACGGATGGCACTAAACCGGGCCATGGCTCCCCCCCCCCACGCACCATGACGTATGGGAGTTTTCCCGATAAGCACAAATAAAAATAAATATAGCCAATATAAAAAATTGGCTATATATTTTTTTTTACAGGGTCAGTGGAGCGTGGCACGGGCAGATAATCGCTGTACGTCAGGGTCGATATGTAGCCAGTCATAAGTCACAGTATGAGGAAACATGCGTTTTTTTACTTTATTTTTTTCTCTCAATCGAAAGCCCGACACACAAGCCAACGTTTAGCAAAACCAAAAGAGCCACTTTTTAGCCAACGCGCCGACATAAATATTAACTTTGAAACAAAAGAAAATAGGTAAATGAAGTTATCAGACCCGTTTAAAATATTGACACCGAATGAAAGGTGGGCGCCTACACAAAGCCAAATGGACGCTTTTCAAAATGCCTATGAAAAGTTGTTGCCACCTTTGGTTTATAAAATCAGACTTGCGGTTGCCAGGTGGAGAGACGAAGGCTATCAAGGGGCTTCGAATACTTCAAAATCATTATTAAACTTTTGGTTTAATCAGGAACATCTTATCGGGCAGACAAAATTTAGTTTTTTCTTTTCGCAACGTGAAGCCATTGAATCAATTATTTACTTGTATGAAATAGCCAGGGCAAAAGACAAATACGAGTTAATGCGATTTGACTCTTCCCAACGTGTCAGCACTGGTATGTTTGATGAAAACTGGACACGTTATGTAATTAAAATGGCTACGGGAGCAGGTAAAACAAAAGTAATGGGTATGACTTTGGTTTGGTCTTACTTTCATAAACTTTACGAAGCGGACAGCACACTATCAAAAGATTTTCTAGTTATTGCACCCAACATCATCGTATTAAACCGCTTACGTAAAGACTTTGACGGACTTAAAATGTTTTTTGATGAGCCGTTTTTCCCTGACAATGGCTACGACGATAAAGACTGGAAAAACGATTTTCAATTAACACTGCACATTCAAGACGATTTAAAACCAATAACGGAATCTGGCAATATTTTCCTTACCAACATTCATCGTGTTTTCTTTAACGAAGCACCTGAACCAAATTTTGAAACGACTTTTTTAGGCGTTAAACCAAAACCCGATGCAGACACTTCAAAAGGGTTAGATCTTGGTAAAGTATTGCGAAGCGACAAGATTAAAGGCTTGGTTGTTTTGAATGACGAAGCCCATCATATACACGATAACTCATTGGCATGGTTCAAAAGCATTGAAGACATCAGTAACAAATTGAAATTGAAAAACGGTAATGGAATAAGCCTGCAGGCAGATTATTCTGCTACTCCTAAGCATAACAATGGTGCTATTTTTGTTCAAACCATTTGCGATTATCCTTTGGTTGAAGCTATCAAGCAAAAAGTTGTAAAGTCGCCTGTATTGCCTGACGAAGCATCAAGACAAAAAATTCAGGAAAAAGATTCTTCCGACTTTGTAGAACGCTACCGAGATTATATGCACTTAGGTTATTTAGAGTGGGAACAGCAATATGAAGAACTAAAAAGCCAAAAAACTCCGATACTTTTCATTATGACAATGAACACCAAAGAAGCAGACCAAGCGGCTGCCTTTTTGGAGGCGAGTTATCCTAAAATGAAAAATTCAGTTTTGACAATTCACACCAACAATTCGGGCGAAATAAAAGAAACTGCCACAAGCAAAAAAGATAAAGAAGAATTAGAAGCATTACGAAAAGCAGCAGACGAAATAGACAAAGACCATTCGCCTTACAAAGCAGTTGTCTCAGTTTTAATGCTTCGCGAAGGTTGGGATGTTAAAAATGTTACCACCATTGTTGGGCTTCGCCCATTTGGTGCGGATTCTAAAATCCTTCCCGAACAAACTATTGGAAGAGGTTTGCGAAAAATGTTTTCGTTGGATATGCCCGAAAAATTAGTTGTAGTTGGAACACCAGCGTTTTTAGAGTTTGTCGAGAGCCTGAAAACAGAAGGTGTAGAATTCCAATACAGCCCAATGGGCAAAGGCTCTAAAGGCAAATCGCCTGTAATTGTGGAAGTGGACAAAGAAAATCCAAACAAAGATTTAGATGTTTTGGATATTCCTATCCCGCAAATGAGTCCAAGAATTTACAGAGAGTTTAAAAACCTTGAATTAATTGATGTTAGCAAATTTAAAAACGAAAAAGTCATTCAGAAGAAATTTAACAGCGATGAATTAAAGGAAATTGTATTCCATGATATAGATGGTGATTTTTCACACAAAACCATTTATAAGGAAACAACCCCTGATTATAGAAATGTGATTAGTTTTTTTACTTCCACAATTTTAAAGGACAGTCGCTTGGTAAGCGGTTTTAATATTTTATATCCCAAAGTCGAAAGCTTTATAAAATACCAGCTCTTTACAAAAGAAGTGGAATTAAGTAATCCGCAAACGATGAGGAACCTTTCAGAAATACAACCAAAGGAAATTTTGAAAACAACGTTCAAAAAAGCCATTGACGATTTGACGATAACTGATAAAGGAACAGCGGAGGTTAAAAACTTTATTTCACTTAAACTAACAAAACCGAAGGTTGCAGAAAACCAACCATTCCTTGTACCAAAGAAATCGGTCTTTAATAAGATTATTGGAGAAAACCCTTTTGAATTGGAATTTTCTGCTTTTTGCGAAAACAGGTTTAATGATGTTGTTTCATTTGCTAAAAATACGATGGGTGAAGGCGGTATCAATTTCAAAATTGAGTATCAAGCAACTGATGGAAATATTCGCGAGTATTTTCCTGACTTTTTCGTGAAGATTGATAACCGTACTTTTTTTGTTGTTGAAACAAAAGGACGCCAGGATTTGGATGATATTTTAAAAATCAAGCGATTGGCTTCATGGTGTCATGATATTAATAACGCTCAAAAAGAGTATACCTACACCCCTGTTTATATAAAGCAGGAAAAGTGGGATGATATTAAGGACAATCTTAAATCATTTCAGGATTTAAAAACCATTTTCGAGGTTAAATGAAACCCTGGGTTACTAAAGCGTTACATTATTTAGAGCAGAGTCTGGGCGAAATTCCTCAGGAACTAAACGAGCTTGACTGGAAAGAAGATTTATCACCTAACAATGAAAAACTTTCCAGACATTTGAGTGCGTTTGCCAATCACCCCGGCGGTGGATTCCTTGTATTTGGCATAGATAATATTTCTGCGAAACCTGTTGGCCTAACAAGAGAATCCGTAAGCATTATTCTTGATAGACTTTCCAATCTTTGCCGAAATGGTGTTGATCCGGTCGTTGTGATCGATCATATCGTCCATCCGTTTCGTGATGTACAACTTCTTATTATTCACATAAAAGAAAGTGCCGTCAAGCCAGTCCACATCGCAAATAAAACGATGGAAGAAAGCTATATCAGAACCGGTTCATCAACCCGAAAAGCATCCAGACAGGAAATCGGTGGTTTGATGTTAAACAGCAAAACACCCGTTTTTGAGGAACTCCATGCTTCAAAACTTAAAAATGCTGTCGAAATTATGACGGCTTTAGATTTTGCAGCCATTTATAAACTACTGAAAAAGCCCGTTCCAACAAACCTCGCAGAAATTATCCGTTGGCTTCAGGATGAAAAAATGATTGTTCAAATTGAAGATGACGGATTTTATATCACCAATTTTGGTGCGCTTTCAGCCGCTCAAAACTTAAACGATTTCGATAACCTGTCCCGAAAATCGATCCGCCTTATCAAATATGAGGGAAATAATAAAACGGTTCAAAGCAAAGAATTTCCCGGTTCGAAGGGTTATGCGATCGGTTTTGAAGGGCTGATTCAATTTATTAAAGGTATTCTGCCCGGTAGTGAAATCATCAAAAATGCACTGAGAGCTGAAACCTCTATTTTTCCTGAAATCGCACTTAGAGAGCTCATAGCCAATGCACTCATTCATCAGGATTTTTCTATCAGAGGTTCCGGGCCTATGGTTGAAATTTATGACGATAGAGTCGAAATCACCAACCCGGGTAAATTGCTGCCTAACAAAAATATTGACCGGCTGATTCGGACAACACCTGAATCACGAAATGAAATTTTGGCTGCCGCTTTCAGACGATATAATATCTGTGAAGAACGGGGTTCAGGTTTTGAAAAAGCAGTCACCGCCATCGAACTTTTTGGTTTACCGCCTTTAAGGTTTGAAGAAACTGACGGGTCATTTAAAGTCGTCATGTATGCTCCGAAACCTTTCGCTGACATGTCGGACAAGGAGCGAATTGAGGCGTGTTACCAGCATTGTATTATTCAATACTACGGACAAGGCGGCATGAGTAATTCATCGTTACGAAAACGGTTTGGAATGCATGACAAACAGGCATCACAAGTTTCACGGTTGATTAAACTGGCGATAGAAACAGGCAGAATTAAATATAAAGATCCGAATAACCAGTCGACAAAATTAAATGAGTATATTCCGTATTGGGCTTAACTTGCTTGATTGGATTAGGGAGTTAATTTGTAAGTTATTGTTAATCAATAATATGCTGTTTGACTGAGATTCGGAAAGGCTCAAAACAGATACCAAAAAAACTAAGTCTTGACGGTGATAACGGTCCTGTTTTATACCAATTTTCAATTATTACTGACCGAAACCATTTTGTTTGACTGAGAATCGGAAAATTGGATTAAACGATTGAATATCAATAGTATACTTCTTTTCTGATCAATTTATAAGATAGGTTACACCACATTAAACCAGCGAAAAAATACAGATGAACGATACCGATAAAAACAAAATTATTGAACTCATAAAGGCAGGAGAAAAACTGCCTAAAGAATTTATTTATAAACTTTTTGCTG
>JBDHXS010000500.1:0-5261 GCA_039810845.1 Runella sp.
GTCCACTTCGTCTTTGAATACTACTGTCACTACCGACAAACCTAACTTAGACACCGAACGAATCTCGGTAATGTCGGGAATGTTGGCCAAGGATAGTTCGATGGGAGTGGTCACAAACTGCTCTACTTCCTGCGCTGCCAGCGTGGGCGTGATGGAGAGAATTTGAATTTGATTGGTGGTAATATCAGGGACGGCATCTACGGGTAGCCGCATTAGAGAATAGCCTCCCCATACCACTAATGCAATGACACCCAGTCCAATAATGAGCTTGTTTTTGATGGAGAAAAATATCAGTGAATCAATCATATTTTTATTTTTCGTTCTATTTTTGTTAAAAATTGAAGTAGTTTATTATGCAAATCACTGTAACAGTACCAGACAAGAAAGCCGAAGCTTTTTTAGCGTTAGTCAAAGAGCTTGGGTATAAATCTAAGTTGAAAGCGCCAAAAAAATCTAAACCCAAAGAACCCAAATTGTTGAAAGAACTTCGACAATCTTGGAAAGAAGTGCAAATGCACGAACGCGGAGAAATTGAGTTGAAAACTTTGGACGAAGTTTTGAATGAGCTTTGATATCAGAACGACCCCCATTTTTGAGAGGCAACTCAAAAAAATGGCAAAAAAACACGCTGATTTAAAACAAGTTATTGCCATGCTTCGAGATTCTTTGAAGGAAAATCCTAAAATGGGTACACCTCTCGGGAAAGATTGCTTCAAAATTAGGGTGGCTATTCCGTCGAAAAACCGAGGAAAAAGTGGCGGTGCAAGGGTGATAACACACGTCAGGGTAATAGGCGAAAAAGTGTATTTACTTTCCATTTATGATAAATCAGCGCAAGAGGCGTTTGCCGATACAATACTTGATGAATGGATGGAAAACCTACCAGAATAGCTTTAAGTAGTAAAAAACTACATGATAGAGCGTTTAAAGCTGCCAAAAGGATATAATAATCCCCTGAAAAAGAAGAAACTAAGCTCGGGGTGGACAAATTAACGCCTTGAAGGAAAGGTAGGCGTAAGAATTAAGCCATTGAAAATTAGCTTTTAGTAAAAAAGCAGCAATGGGTTGTTGTTCAAAGGAGATGGTAGCAGAAGGCAATACAAATAGACCTGCAATACCATTAAAATCAAAACTTGGAAGATGATGCTCTTTTTGTTTGGTATGCTCCGAATCGGCAGAGTAGTGCATCCACAAAAAATCTAATAGACTCAGGGGCTTTTCTTGCTCTTGCTGATGCTCTCGATAATGCGCCCACACGTCAGACGAACGTAACAAATCCATTGCTGTACGCGGCAGAAAACTCTGCGCCAGCAATATACCTGCTACTATCCAAGTCAAAATGGACTTAATCATTATTAAAAAATCATTGTTTAATCACCCTCCTCACCCCCACATAGCGTTTTTTGTAATAATCGGCATGAAGAAAATCATAGCGAATGCCCCCTTTCCATGCTGAATGGATAAATTTGACATAACCGTTTCCAACAGCAACAATTAAACCTACATGTCCGATGCGTGTACTTTTAGAATTACTCCCTTTAAAAAAAATTAAATCACCTGCTTTGGCCTCACCAAGGGCAATTTCGATACCATGCGAGATTTGCGCTGCACTCGAATGAGGAAGCAGTGTACCAAATTTAGAAAAACAATAACGAACAAAACCCGAACAATCGAAACCTTTGGGAGAACTCCCACCCGAACGGTAACGGTAGCTAAGGTGTTTCTTGGCAAATAACAGAATATCAGCTGTTAACGAAGTGTTTTTGGTAGAATCCACAACTGTCTTTTGTGCAAATGAAAAGGTTGATAAAAGACATAATCCTAAAACAAAAATCCACTTTTTCATCAGATTAGATACTTTTTATAGGGTTGAACGCTTTCACAAGAAAGAAAAGTTTTTTTTTTCTACCAAATTTTTTGAATTAAAATTTTTATCGCAATATTACGATGATTTAGCATATTTTATACCAAATGGGAACAACAAAATCGGAAGTTTTTACCCAAGAAGAAAACCGAATTGCGGACTTGGCCAAGGCTTTTGCGCACCCAGCAAGGGTAGCTATTTTACGACTATTGGCTCAGAAAAAAGCCTGTATCTGTGGTGATTTGGTGGATGAATTGCCTCTTTCTCAAGCTACTGTGTCGCAGCATTTGAAAGAACTCAAACGCATCGGAATCATTCAGGGGAGCATTGACCCGCCACGGGTTTGTTATTGTATCAACGAAACCGTTTGGGAAGAAGCGATGCAAACCTTTGGACGGATGTTTGCTACTTTTTTGAAGTCGGGTTGTTGCTAAAATTTTTTTGAATTATATTATCGTAATATTACAATTAGCTATGTGTCATAACCCTTCTACGAGAGAATTACCGAAGTTTTGGCAAAACTATGGGCAGAATGTAACCGATTATATACGGAAGCGAATTCGAGACGAAGACATAACGAAAGATCTTTCCCAAGATGTTTTTGTTAAAATTTATACTTTTTGCCAAAAACATGATTTTTCCTGCGAAAAGGCGGGTATTATGAATCTTCGTTCTTGGATTTTTCAGATTGCCCAAAACACAATTGTGGATTACGTTCGCCAAGAACGACGTTTTGAAAGACCCGTTGATTTACCAGAAGTAGCCATACCCGTAAGGGGAGATGTGTATTATCAAGCACAGTATTATATCGAACCTTTATTGTCGTTGATTCCTGTAGCCTATTCAGAGCCACTTCGTTTGGCCGATTTAGAGGGGTTGCCACAACAAGAAGTGGCTAATCGGTTGAATTTGAGTTTGTCGGGGGCTAAATCTCGGATCCAGCGTGGACGGGCAAAACTGCGCTCGTTACTGGAAGAATGTACTTATATTGAGACTGATACGCAAGGACATTTGATTTCACTGGAGGCGAAACCTTCTTGTGATACCCTTCAAAAAAAAGCAGAAAAGGTTGCATCTTTTTCGAATTGCTCCCGTCTTGACAATGAATTTTATCAAAACACAGACTTTTATGAAAAATCAACTCATTGCTGTATTACTTGTCGTTAATGTTACACAAACAGTAGCCCAAACCTCAAAACCGCGATTATTGACGCCGATTTCGGGGCATTATAAAACTTTATCGACTTTGGATGCTCTACCTCGTGCCAACACGCCCATTGACCGACGACATTTTCCTTTGGATAGTTTGCCAGCAAGCTACCCCAAACGGTTAAAATTGCCTCCTGAATACTTGACATTACCACCAAGTGTATTTGAAATTGGGGAGTTTCCTGCCAATAGCTCAGTTCAAACTCGCGCCGAATTGGACTATTTGCTTAAACTCCAAGCCGCTGCTCGTACGCCAGAGAAAATAGAGGAGTCGTTAGCGTTTGCAAATGTTTATTACAATACGAGTACTAAGCCTGGAGATGCAGATTATGACGTAATGCAGAAAAACCTGTTTCACATGGGGCGTCAAATTGGCTGGTTTAATGCTCAACAATTGCCTATTACCGCAACTCTGATGCGTCGGGTTTGGAAAGATGCCACTTATTATTTTTGGGCTTTAAAATTTAAGTATAACCGAGCTCGTCCCTACCAACTTGATTATCAATTGAAAAACGTCACAGACCCGTTTTTTCAGGCATATCCAAGTGGGCATTCTTCCAGTTCGTACGTTGCGGCTTATGTTTTTCAAGAATTATTACCCGAAAAAACAGCTCTATTTGTAAAAAATGCCTTTGATATGGCCTATTCACGTGAGATTTTAGGAGTACATTTTCCGAGTGATTCCGAAGCAGGGCGTGTATTCGCACGGCAATTTGTTAATCAATTACTCAAAAATAAAGCGTTTCAAGCAGATTTATTAGAAGCACAAAAAGAAGTACAACTTGTAAAACAACAACAGATTAACAAATAAATAACTAAAACCATGAACACAGATCAAGCACTCAAAGACATTGTCCGTGAAAAATACACGGAAGTAGCCTTACAATCAAAAGAACAAAATGCGGCCTCATGCTGTGGTTGCGGGCCTACTTGTAGTACCGACGAAAACTTTATTGGCATCATGGCCGAAGATTATACCCAATTGGGTGGCTACGTCGCTGCTGCCGATTTGGGGTTGGGATGTGGGCTACCCACACAATTTGCCCAAATCAAACGCGGTGATACCGTCATAGATTTGGGAAGCGGCGCGGGAAACGACGCTTTTGTAGCTCGTGCAGAAGTGGGTCTTGAAGGAAAAGTAATCGGCATTGATTTTACCGAAGCTATGCTTACCAAAGCCCGTGCCAATGCCGAAAAACTGGGCTATAACAATGTAGAATTTCGTTTTGGAGACATTGAACAAATGCCCATAAATGATAACGTTGCCGATGTAGTCGTGAGTAATTGCGTTTTGAATTTAGTGCCCAACAAAGCCAACGTTTTTAAAGAGATTTTTCGGGTATTGAAGCCTAACGGCCATTTTAGTATTTCGGACATTGTACTTGTGGGAGACCTTCCTGCGGGTTTGCAGCAGGCCGCTGAAATGTATGCAGGGTGCGTGTCGGGTGCTATTCAAAAGGCGGATTATTTGGGATTGATTGAAAAAACTGGGTTTGTCAATATCACGCTTCAAAAAGACCGTGAAATTGTGCTTCCCGATTCGATTTTGGCCGAATACATTTCGAGCGAAGAAATTGAGGCTTACCGTAAAAGCGGTTTAGGAATTTATAGCATCACGGTCTATGCCGACAAACCATCACCAGCTGCCGCAGAAATCCAAATTCGTAGCGCTAAACCAACTGACAAAGAGGCGGTTGTGGAATTATTACAATCAGCAGGTTTGCCAACTACGGATTTGAATCCAGTGCTTCCCAATTTCTTACTGGCCTTTGCCGATGGTCAGTTGGTAGGTACGGCAGGAGTGGAGGTGACAGGTGAAGTAGGTCTGTTGCGCTCGGTAGCAGTAAAGGAATCGTTTCAGAACTACAAAATTGCGAAACGTTTGGTCAATGATTTGACGAAACAAATGCGTTTGCAGTGGGTAAAAGAACTATATTTAATCACAACAACGGCCGAAGGGTATTTTGCCAAGCAAGGCTTTGAGAAAATAGAACGCGACTCTATCCCCGCTGAAATTGCACAATCGCAACAATTTAGCGACTTATGCCCAAGTTCGGCAACGATAATGAAGAAGTCGGTGGAAAAACCCAAAATCAAGCTGTTGGATTTAGAGCAGGCGTCGTTATGCTGCACACCCAATTCGGGTTGTTGTTAAAGGCTTTGTTGCATAGTTAATTTGAAAGAACTT
>JBDHXS010000501.1:0-5196 GCA_039810845.1 Runella sp.
ATGAATTTCCTTCCACCATAGGTTGAGCAAAGACAAAATAAAATTTTAGCAGGTTTTCAGGCAGGGTATCTTGGGTAGGGTAAATCCCTAATAAAGTAGGGTGGTTAGTTGACTTAGGAATTTCAATATCACTAATTAAATAGCCATTTATAACAATCTCATAGTGTAGCCCTCTGGTAAACGGGATAAGTGGTTCAAAAACTAAAGTATCTTTTTTGAGATTATATTCGCCAAGAATAGCAGTTTTTGTGCCAGGCTGTGCCAGTTGTATTTTAACCAGTTTGGCGATTTCTTCTTTAGATATATTTTTAAGAAGTGAGAGAGGAATAGAGAAACCTGTGGCTTGACCTTCTTTCCAAAGAATAGAAATTGTAGCCTTGGAAGTTTCCTGTCTTTGGGCACAGCCTGCAAGCATTGTTAAACAAAAAAGAATCAGTTTGCATGAGTTGTGCAAACTGACTCCTACTTCTTTGTTCATAATCTAAAGGGAACGGTTATTAGATGTCCGGACGTCAAGGTCTCCATTGGCTCTGCGTTGGAGGAAAATAAATTGAGTATCGTCTAATTTATCGAGTTGCAATACATTGACCATTGGAAAAGAAACGTAAGGTACTCCTGCAGTACTATAATTCTCTTTGATAGGCTCGGTAAGAGAGCCTTGGTAGGTTTCAATGTCTTTGTATTTGACTTTCATGACAGGCCGGTCAGAATTGGCCATAATAAGGAATAACTCATTCCCTTTTTTCATTGTAATGATGTCTAAAGGGCTGTTGCCAGCACCAAATTCCCCAACTGTACGGCCTTTTACGTGAGTCCCTGTTTTTAAATCTTCAATTGGAAAAAGCACCAAAGGAGTACAAGTATAACTTGCTACCAAAAATTTCTTACCGTTCAACTCTGCCGTAGTGAAGGTCTTGATAGGAGAATTGGTTTCGTACTGACCATGGGCAGCATGATAAATTTCCAACGATGATTGGTCTTGCTTGTTGGTAAATGGAAATGTAATACTGCGGAAAGTAGAGCCAAATTCTTGGTTGGATAATCCGCTTACCATTACTTTCCCATCCGCATAATTGAGGTCAGAGATTGCCCATACGCGTAGTGGTCGGCCGCGTTGATCTTTGGCATTTTCGGCAGGGGCATTGTTAAGTGCTACCATCGAAAATTTGATGTCTTTCAAATTCACGGGTTGGATATTTTCACCATCTATTTTTAGTAATACGGGCGTTCCACTTCCTGACTGTACAGCACAGTACACTTTTTTGGAAAGTGGGTTGACTACCAAATCTTGAATGGTGATGTTTTTGGCCTCGGTACCCAACAAGGCTGCGATTTTTTGGTCAATATTCTTGATTTCTACCGCTTTGGCACTGGCAACTGCTTCTGTATCTTTGGTATCAATGGCAAATACTGACGCACTTTTAGAATCGCCAATGAATAAGACTCCTTCAGGTCCAAATGCAAGCGCATTAATAGATTTTACTTCAGGAGTACCCGTTTCAAAACCACTCAAAACACTGGTAGAGCGGTTGGTATAAGCTACTAACAGCACCACAGAAAGTGTTGCGACAATAGAGAGAATTGGCTTCTTCATAGCGGTTTTGGTATTAAAGGTTAGTTGTTTATAAATTTTATGGAGATTGCCCAATCGATAACACGAATTTAGCGAAAGTGTTTGTATTTTAAGGTATTAAGTGCTAAAATATAACGGAGCTGCCTGAGTGATTCATCACGATCTGCCATTGCGTTTGTTTGTGATTCATCGTAGTTGCTTTCCTACTTGAGAAAACTTCTACGATTTTGTATGATTGTCAACAAAACTTGGCAAAACTGCCCAAGCCAGCAGGCTGGTCAGGCAGTTCATAGGTTAGCTATAGATTAGGGATTGTATTTTGAAACTGAATAGACATCACCGACATCAAGATTTGATTAGGGGCGGCATTTGCACTTTTGAAAACAAAATAAATGTCATGAAAACCTTCGGTAGCTTCGATTTTAGCAACGGCTTGTTGCCCCATCTGTCGTCGCTGACCGCCACCCGCTGCGGCTGGAGGGGTGGTTGCTGGTTTGTTGCCATTTGCAGTTGTAGCAGTTGCAGGTGGTGGCCCAAATGTTGGATCTTTGACTACAACGGGGGAAGTGGTCCCGATAAGTTTCCCAGTAGGAGAACCCAATCGTACTTCTACGATGCCTCCTGACGCTCCTACACGCGTAGTGGCTTGGGCTACAATTTCAATTTGTTTGATTCCTGTCAAATCCAATTGATTATAAGCAATGTAAGAGTCCGTTCCTCGCATGTTGAATGACTTTGAAGGCGTTATCAACAATTCAGTTCCTTTGGCTTTATCGGCTTTGGCAGGGTCAAGCGAAGGATTACGTAAGTGTAAGATATTCTCAGACATCAACGGCGAAAGCAATTTGGTGCCTCTATCAGTATAAGCTGCACGTAGCACATAGCTGCCACGGCCGTTTTCACCTACTGGAACTTTAGTGGTATGTGTGCCATTGGTCGGAAAGGTTTGGGCTTGGAGTGGTTTTTCGCCTAAGTTCAGAATGTATTTCACCATGGTAGCAGCGTCGTTGGGTGAAATCTGCGGGTGAGCGCTCATGGCGTGGTCGCCCCATACACCGCCACCACCTGCGATGATTTTCTGCGCTAGTTTTTCAGGAGCAGTGGCATCACTTTTGTATTTCTGGGCAATGTCTTTATAGCTTGGCCCAACCGATTTTTTGTCCACAATATGACAAGATTTACAGTCGCTGTTGCTTATTAGCTTATAACCCGTGTTAAAACGAACAGAAGCGTCAGTGCCTTTATAGTTAGAGGCAATCTCAATCGGGTCAAAGGTGTCAGGCATGTAATCAAGGTTGACAGCCACTTGGTTAGGCGAAATTTTTCCATTCTCCAAACTTCCATCTTCTTTGTCGTTTACTTTTACTTTGTACTCAATCGTTTCGTTGGGAAGAAAAAAGATTTGTTGCCTTTAGTCACTTCAAACGCCACTTCAGGAGCTTCATTTCCTGCTTTGATTTCCAGTGTACGGCTATTCTTGGCTCCTTTGGGGTCGGTTATGGTAAGTGTGGCTTTATAAGTTCCAGGTTTGTCAAACGTAACAACAGGATTGGGCTGGCTCAAGGTTTTGAAAAGACCTGCTTTGGAAGTAATTTTCCATTCGTACTTCAGAGGATCATTATCGGCATCTGTGGATCCTTCTGAAGACAAGGCTACTTTGAAAGGCACAGCACCCGCTTTTTTGTCGGCATTAGCTTGGACAACAGGAGGGCGATTGCCAGCGTTGTATTCGATTTTTACCAAACGAGCATTGTCATTTCCTCTAAACCATGCGCTTCCGTATTCCAATACATACAAATCGCCGTCGGGACTAAAGTCTATATCAATGGCACTGCTGAAGTTTTCGCTGGGCATAAAACGCTCCATCGATTTGTAGTCACCGTTTTCATCCATCGTGATGGACATAATCCAGCCGCGCATAAACTCTACCGCCAACCATTTGCCTTCGTAATAATCAGGAAATGGGCGAGGGGCGTTTTTGAAGTCAGCTTTACGGAAAACAGGCCCACCCGTTGCGCTACGGCCTGAGCTACCTACCAATGGGAATTCGGGAGAGTTGGCATAAGGATACCAAATAAAGGCTTTTTGGGCAGGGGGTAATTCGCGCAAGCCCGTATTGTTGGGGGAATCGTTGATGGGTTTGGCAGGGTCAAACTTAGAGTTTTCTTTGATTTTATTGGTTTCAAAATCAAAGTCAGCATATACTTTGTTGTCGCCAATGAAATAAGGCCACCCAAAAAAACCTGGACCTTTGGCTTGATTGAACTCGTCATAGCCGCGTGGGCCACGTGGCGAATCTTGCGAAGCATCGGGACCTACTTCACCCCAATACAAAAATCCTGTTTTGCTATCAATACTGGGGCGCCAAGGGTTGCGGTGACCCATGGTGTAGATTTCGGGGCGAGTTTTGGCCGTGCCTTCTGGGAATAAATTGCCTTTGGGAATGGTATATGTACCATCAGGCTGTGGGATAATACGTAAAATTTTTCCGCGTAAATCATTGGTGCTGGCAGCACCGCGTTGGTCATCCCAAGTGCTTTGGTTGGGGCGTTCGTCGAGGTTGGCATAGCCGTCAGAGTTGCTGTTACTGGTGTTGTTTCCAGTAGTTAAATAGAGGTTGCCTGCTTTGTCAAACACCATTCCACCACCTGTATGGCAACACTCTTCGCGTTGGGTAGGAACTTCCAACACCACTTTTTTAGAAGCTTCGACCAATTCGTCACCTTTCAATTCCCAACGTGCCAAAACGTGTTTTTTGTCATTGGGGTCGGCATAGTACATGTAAATCCAGTTATTTTTGGCAAAATTAGGGTCGGCAATCAACCCCATGAGCCCTTCTTCTGCTTCGCGTATTTGTCCTTGGCGGTTGGTATATTTGGTATTGACGGGAATCGTGGCCAATACACTCACTTCCTTGGTTTTGGGGTCATAAGCTTTCAAGTTCCCTTTTCGTTCGACAAACAAAATACGTTTATCAGGAAGGAAGGTCATTTCCATGGGTTCATCTAACTTTTCAGTTAGGATACTTTTGGTGAAGCGGTTTTCATCTGGGGGGACAGATTGGCCATATGTAGTCATCACGATACCTAATGCTGCTAACAATAAGGTTAAGAAACGGGGAAATGAAGGAGAAATACGCATGCTGTAATTTTTGTAATTTTCTGAGTAACAATATAAATAAAGCGTACCAAATATAGTTCTGATAGCTTGTATCAAAACTGTACAATAGATAAAAAAGATTAAGTTATCGACGAGTAAAGGGTTTTGACCGATGGTTGACATTCATTAAAAGCTTGTTAAAAATAGTCGTACTACTTTTTTGAAAAAACACTTATCTTTAACATTGGGTGTTTGACAGCTTAGTGGATATTTTTAATGAACTGTTTATGAAAGTTTTAATTGTTGAAGATGAGCCAAAACTGGCTGGATTTGTTAAAAAAGGACTTGAAGAGCAAGCATGGGGAGTAGATGTAGCCTATGATGGGCAGATAGGGCTAAGCTTGGCATTATCTACGTTATATGATGTGATTGTACTGGATGTAAACTTACCCAAAATTAATGGGTTTGAATTAGCAGCTTTGCTTCGGCGTGAAGATGTAAGAACTCCTATTTTGAGGCTTACA
>JBDHXS010000502.1:0-5191 GCA_039810845.1 Runella sp.
CAATAATCATTTTTTCGATAACTTGCCAACTATTGGCAGAGAGCTCTGAGCTATATTTCTTGAGTCGCATCAACAAATTTGCTCAATCTTTGCCGATTTTACACTAACTCAAACAGCTTCTTAATTTTTTCGTGGAATAATACTTTGGTTGGGGAGTAGTTTCACTTTTTGACATCAAAAGAGCTGTGTTACGATGTTTTTGATGAGGGTATTCCACCTTCCTGATAAGTATGCACCTCTGAGGAAGATGAGTTTTTCGAGAGTGGCAATGTCCCAAAAAGTACCTGTGTTTTTGAATCGTAAATTGATGACTCGCCTAATACCAGACTCAATAATACCTGAGCCACAAGCTAATCCATTGGCCTTAAAATGAGCGTATTGCATTCTGTGCTGGTGTTTTGATAAATAATTCATCCATCGCTTTTGCTCTTGGTTTGGGCGTTTGATGAAGGCCTGTATTAGTTGGACGGCTTGGGTGCTTATGCCCGCCCAAATCAAGTGGGTAGCGGCTGTTTTGAATTGTTGTCTTGCTTTATTGTTTAGCGTTTTGGGGATTGATTCTATCAAGTGATGCAGATACGAGGCGGCATGGTAGTAGTCGAGTGTCTGGATAATCTTATTTTTGGCTACGCCCAATTTAGCTAAAAAATCGGCTACTTTATCCCAAATCCACTGTGCTCCGTCAGCGGCAATTTGCACTCGGCAAGCCAAGTCAATTTTCAAGGATTGCAGGATGGCTCCTAAACTTTCCCAGAAGCGTTCTTCTCCAAAACGCCCCCATACACACACCGATGTTCTTTGTTGAAACTACCGTCTTGATTGAAAACTTGAATGACAAACAGCTTGGGCTTTCGCCAGTCGGTCGAAAACAAAAGATGCCCTGCTTGATTACGACCTTTATTGTATTCTCTGCTGCGACACCGCCCCCCATCAATGGCAATCAGCACACTTTTCTCAGACAACGTCTCTTGTTTTTCATGGATTAAAAACGCCTCATTTCCCTGACAAAAATCTCCCAAGGCATTGGCTACATTGCGCACTCTGGTAACGGATTGATGTAAATTGAAAGAACTAAGTGACTCATTAGCAGTATCATAGGATGGACACGCCACCGCCGACAAGCCAATCAAACTATAACAAAGTGGACTACTGCCGCCGATGATAGAAAAGTGCCGTTGGAGTACATTCCGATGACCACTTGGTAGAGCCTCACTGCAATGGCGAGCATACAAATCGGGCAGTCGAAGCTCTGTGCCAGTTGAAATGCGAAAGCGGGTAGTGGACTTCTGAAAACGATTGTAGTCTTCGCTACTGTAATGGGTCGCCAGCGATTCTAACACCTGCTCCCAGTAGTCCTCCAATAACAATTGGCTCACTTGACTTTGAAGCGATTGGAAACAAGCTCGAAGATGCGTCTCAAAGTTGAGTAAATGGCCACTATGGAGAGAATCAGAAATTTCCTCGTTTGTCTTGAGTACTTCAAACAACATTTGAAGTATCTTTGGCTCTGTGGCGGGTGTCGGTGTTATATTTTTTTTCACACTTAAACATACAACACCCCTCGCCACTTTTCAAATCACTTAATTGTCAATAAGTGAATTTGCTCCCTAATCTTAGTCAAAAAGATCCTTCTGCGTAGTCAAGAGAAAGCGTTACCGTTGTTGTTGACGATAGTATTTTTAGGGCATGGCTTGAAGGTTCATCAGATGCCTTGAAAGACTATGAACATTATTACAGCAAGTGGTTCAGCGGGCAATTTTACAGTACTATTTATGGCTATAAGGTTGTCTGTTTAGGCTTTTCAATAGGGGCGGTTTTCTACCCTTTGTATTTTGAATCAGTTAAAAAATCAACCCAAACCTCTGCCATCAAAGTGGCTCAAAGTTTAGCCGAAAAAGTAGGTGAATTTTTAGATACGCTCAGAAAAAAAGGACTCCCAATTCCAACGATTGCTTTTAGTTGTGATAACAGATATAATTCACTGGCTTTGAGTGAAACTTGTCATAAAGCCAATTTATCTTATATTAGTGTGCCCAAAAAATCTGAGAAAATACAGATCCATGGCAAGATTTATAAGATTGACCAATACATCGAAAAAGTATTTATTGTCAAAGAACAGGAGTATTTAGAAAAATGTAAAGACAATTCAGAACTAACGCAAGAGCCTTTCTTTCAAAGAGTTATGGCTACTTGTTGCAAACAAAACAGAGAAATTGTATTCCTATTTTTTCGATTTAATGGCTCAAAGAAGGTCTCTGTGATTTATTGTCTGGATAAAACTATTTTTGCCAAGACACTCAGACATCATTGGTTTGAAAGGACTCAAATTGACTGGGCGTCCCCGAACAATTTTTTAGACTCCTAAAACACACTTTACAAATAGCGCAGGCTAAAACCTCTACCAAGCACGAATTTGAATGTAAACTTTTACGATTTGCTTGGGTAGCCTTACATACGCAGTTGCTGACTCGATATTTGAGAAAAAGAGTCAAAGCGTATAAGAAATACGGATTTGAACGATTTAGACGGCTAATCATATCTGAATTGGGTAAATTAGAGAGCTTAAATCAACTCCTAACATAGCCTTTTGTAAATGAAATCCAATGTAAATAGCTGATAATAAGAAAGTTGAAGTGTTTATAATGATGCCAATTTAATATATCCGAATCTACTTCATTGGTTGCCAACACAAATCTTCCTTTTTTACGAGCGATCTGTTCAAATGTCTCTAATTGACAACAGGCAGTGCCTTGTATGAAATATTGAAAACTATCAGCTTGTGTGCCTTTCGATGGCCTACCTTTCTTTGCGTATTTTGCAACACTGTTTATCTTCAAGTCGTTTATTTTGAGATATTTACATTTTTTCAAAAACGCCTCACTTGCCCTTTGGGCATCTTCTTGGCAGTCAAAGACTTGGCAAGTCAAGCCTTGAAATGCCTTCCATTCTTCCATGCTTTGTTTGTCGAAATTTTTCTTAAGTGTGTACAACTCTCGCTTATAGGCTTCCTCAGAGAAAACAAGCAGCCATCGTTGTCCAACACCCCCGTAGATAGAACATAACTCAACACAAGCGTAGGCATCTGTCAGTGGTTGCCAGTTGGTATAATCTCCCTCAACGACTTGCTTACAGCACTTGATTTGCTCGGGTACTCGGCTAATCCATTTAGTCTCACTACCGCACTCTCTAAGGGTTTGCTCACAATAACCCGCACTATCCATTATCACATATGGAACCCTATCAGCATATTGCATTTGTTTTACATACTCACTAATGGTACGACGAAATACGGTCTTGTCAGAAGAATTGCCACTCAAAGCCTCCATATGCAACACAATGCCTGCCTGATGCTCTACAATCAAATTCAAAATCGCTTGATTTAAATCAGGACGGTGGTCTCGACTGTAACCCACCGTAATCTTGACCACATCCTGCGATACTTCCTCTTGTAATGAATTATACACGCCATCGACATGAAAACTACTGCTATCCATATGTACACTACTAACCGAAAGACCCAGACGACGACAAATGCCAACCGATAATTGCCCATATAATTTCGTGCAGCCATAGGCGTGTAAACTATCAAGAAAGCGACCCAATACCGTATCATTGAGTTGGGTAGGGTGTATATGAGGCCCTAAGAGCGTCTCTATATCGTAATGCTCAAAAAAGGAGCTAACCATATAAAGAACACGCTGACTGAAGACTAATCCGTTCAAAACCAATTCCTTGCACAAAATGCCAGGAGGCAGTACTCGCCCCCTATAAGCGGCGACAGTAATTGATTAATTTCTTCGACGATGCCCAAATCGTCTATCATGCCACTCACTAAACCTAAATGACCTAACTGACGGCTACTGTATGATGTTTCCATTAACAAATCACCTCATAAATCCCCAATTCTCAAAATCTGCTGGGAAATGACGGTGAGAAGCAAAAATGCGTTTCCAGCAAACTGGCGGATTGTTTCAAAATTAATTTCGTAGCGAACTGTTGATCATAAATCAGTCAACTTATTTTAGGATACCACACCCTTCAAGCCTTCCTTACGAAACTTTCCCGTCACGTCCTCGTAGGGTGTATAGTAAGGCTGGTAGTTTTGCTTCCAGTAGCGACGACGACGACCCGCAAACAGTCGGAACATAAGCCCAAAGAACAAGAAGAACAAAAACACCTTCAACAACAATAAGGAAGGATAAACAAAAACAAGCTGCCCAAAAGCCCCGCTCCAACAACTCTTAAGTGCTAAAGCATATGTTAACCGTTATTTGTTCAAAATCAACGAATTATATCAATGCAAATACCCTGAAACTTTTGCTCAACTACTTAAGTAGCGCATTAGACCCTTAACGGGAAGCCTAATTAAAAACCCCCATCGGCAATGCTAATGGGGGTTTATTATGATCACACTTTACCTTTTACTACTTTCTTTTTTTCTTTACCGTAAACGGAACACACAACTCTACTGCGCAACAGTTTTTACCTTCCTCAATGATGATAGGACAACAACCACCTGCGGGACAAGTTTGGTTTGAGGCTGTGTAAGTGTAAACTCCTATGTCACTCAACAAGACCACATTTCCCGAAGCAATAGAGGTGGAACTACCATTCTTAAACCATTGTACATTGGTGTAATTACTCGGTACACTGGCTTGAATTCTCTCTCCAGAGCATAGTTTGATAGGTACTGTAAAACACTGACGATCAATGTCGTCTTCGTTGTCTTTACCATTGCCTGGGGTGCTATCTTTGTCTTTTTCGTTGGTTTTACTAATCTCTGCCGTGTTGAAATGAACACCTTCTTGGGTAGCCTTCACTCGGTAAGTTAAAGTCACCGTATCACCATTGGCAGCAATGCTGCCAATATTCCATTTGATGACATTACCCACAATCGTCGGTGCAACCACCGCTCGACTTGCCACAAAGCTACCCGTCACAAATTGCACAGTCGTCGCAATAGAGTCCGTCACTTCCACACCCGTGGCGTTGTTGTTGGACTGGTTCCAGACTTTGAGAGTGTAGGTCAGTACATCACCGATTTGGGCAATTTTGGTGTTGATAGACTTCTTCAAAGCCAAATCTACTTTACAATCAAGTGCCGTTACAGTTACAGGGGTGCGAGGCTGATTTAGACATGCTCCTGTTGTTCCTGTAAGCTCTATGTAGAAAGTCATCGTTGCCGCAATCG
>JBDHXS010000503.1:0-5177 GCA_039810845.1 Runella sp.
ATACACGCAATTTTGACTACAAATTTATAGTCTGAGTTGCGGGGAATACTTGTTATACCTAATAAAAAATAAAAGTAAATATGAAAATCAATTGGGGAAAAGTCTTAGACGTTGCTCTTGATGCAGGAGCAACAGTTGCGAAAACAGAGTTGTGGGTTAATGAAAAAATTCGAGAACTCTCGGACAATCGTACCCAAAACCAAGCATTGGTTGAAATCGCTTATGAAGTTGCCAAAATGGATAACGACGCATGGCAATACCTTAGACTTCACCTTGACATTAAGGCAGGAAAAAATGAAACGGCTGGATTCATGTTAAAGTATTGTAACTATGTAGTCAATCTTGAAAGCAGCAAAATAAAAGGCTTGTTAGCAGCAAATGTTAATGAAGCCTTTGAAGCACTTCAATTTGACTTTCGAAATGGAATGGATGTTTTTGAAATGGCAGCACACTACGGGATATTAGCAGCCTATGGAGAAACCAGTCCCAAAGCAAATTCTTTAACACAAGCCTTTGGTAAATTACTAAATAGTGGGCAATGATTTATTAAACCAAAATAACTAAAGAAGTATCCGTTTCAGACTTCTTGAAGTAAAATATAGGTAAATGCTTTGCCTTAAAGATAGGTCAAAAAATGAAAAATAAAATAAAAGAAATACTTAAAAACAAGGCAGTCAGTTTTTATATATTTCTGACAGTTGCCGTTTTTGTGGCTTTACTAATACACGATTGGCAAATTGGTTTCAACAAAATTGATTGGGATGCGATTTGGATTGAAGCACATGGAATGTTCTTTGACATTATTGTACTTGGCTTACTTTTAACTATTTACAATCATTTTAGAGACAAGGAGGAAAAGATAGAGCGGTATATGGATGAAATTGACGATTTTCGTATGTGGAATGAAAGAGAAGCCGCACATAGGATACGAGGTATTTTGAAGAGGCTCGAAAAGTTAGGCGTGACCAATGTTAAATTGGATAGATGCCATTTATGTAATTTAGAAATGATTGCACAACGTCTTTCGGGTGCATTACTACATAAAACCGATTTAAACTCAACAGATTTGACGAGCGTGGAAATGAATGATTGTAAAATTAACCGCTCAATTTTTACCCAATCAAATTTAACCAGCGCAAATCTTTCTAATTCAATTATAAGGAACAGCGATTTTTCTAACGCCACTTTTTACAGCGCAAAACTCTTTAATGTCCGTTTTGAGGATTGTGTTTTTTCAGAATGCAATTTTCAATATGCCGATTTAAGAGGAGCAAAATTTTTGAAAATAAAAGAAGGTGCATTTTTGGGTGCAAAAGCATTTGAATATCAAAAAGAGTTTTTTCTTGACAATGGAGTGGATACAAAAGAAATTATTTTTGAACCTAATCCAAAGGATTTTGAAGACTATGAAGAATTTTATATCCAAGGTGATATCGTCAACGCCAAGAAAGGGGAATTCTTATTGAAAAATAAGAACCTCATCAAAGATGTGATAAAAAAGGTATAACAAAGCATGGTCGCACATGGCGGCGAAAGCCCAACCCGCAAAGCCAACGCTCGCCGCCACGTCGCCCATGCAACCGTTCTTGCCAACTAAAAAAAGAAAAAAATATAGAAAATAATAAAACGGGGCAGCCGTCACGACGACGAAAAATAATAAAACGAGACAGTCGAGCGGGACAGAAAATGTGAAAAATAAGCCCGACACGACAGCCAATACGACATCGAATAAAAAAACGAGACAGCCGATACGAAATCAGCGGCAAAATTTTTTTATGAAAAAGAATCTACTGGAAATTGAAAAACAATTTTCGCAGCATTATCGAAAATTGTTGGAGCAGCAAGAGTTGGTCATCGCTGACTTGAAAAAATATGATTTCGATTTGGAATCAACCGAAATGACTAATGCCATTGCTGAGCGCATGGATGCTTTTTGGCATTTCGCTTGGCATAATAACAAAGTACTTCTGGGGCGTGAGGTAACTTCCGAAGCCTCTGATTTTTTTACGGAGACTTGCTTGCTATTTCTAAAATGCTATTTTGAAAGTATTGGAAGCAATTATAAAGTGCTTTCTGAACACAGTCTGATAAGAAGCCGAAAAAGCATCAAGCCGGATATTTCAATTTGGAAAGAAGGCGAACTTTTAAGTGCGATTGAATTGAAAGTGAGTGACGGTTGGAAGGGCAAGTGGATAGTTCCACATTTGGCAGAACGTGAAAACCAAATTAAGCAACTGCATCCAAAAGTGTTCTTTGGAGTCTTATCTTTTTGGAAATTTTCGCACAAGACGGATGTTAGTGAAATTTGGGGGAAACAATACTTTGCCTTAAAAATCTGGCAAAAAAATAATATGCATGAATCAACGGGCTTAGGGATTGAAGATTTACTAAAAAATTTCTGGGCTTGCCACCCTGATGAAGCAAAACAATTTAATATCTTAGGCAACGCCCACAAAGAAAAATGAAGAAATAGGCTTTGAAAAAGCCCCGGGGTTTTTCGGGGAGCAAAATCTGAAAAATTCAGCCGACGGAAGCGTCGGTCGAAATAAATAAAAGGCAAGAACAATGCATGGTCGCCTATGCTGCCCAAGCCCAACGCTCAAAGCCAACGCAGGGCAGCACAGCGTCCATGCTGACGTTGTGTGTGACTAAAAAAATAAGAAAAAATGATAACCATTGACAAATCTCAGTTAAGCCCTGACTTAATTCAAAGGCTTGACAACTTACATTTAGAAATCGATAAATTTCGTCAAGAAGGCGAATTGGACCTGCTTTCGAAGGAAAAGTTGCGAGACTATTTCAGGACGCAACACATTTTCCATAGTGCCGGAATTGAAGGCAATAGACTAACATTGCAGGAAACAATGTTAGTATTGAAGGAAGGTATTACTATTTCTGAGAAATCAATTCAAGATACTGTAGAGGTTAAAAATTTAGGTACTGCATTTGATTTCTTTTACGAATTAGCACAGCAAGACACTCATATAACAGAAAATTACATAAAACAAATTCATCAGTTAGTAGTTGGTAATGACCCATACCTCAATGCAGGAAATTATAGAAATGTAGGCGTGGTTATCACAGGCTCTGAACATACCCCGCCAGAACCTTTTGAAGTACCTTTCAAAATGCAAGAACTATTTGAGTGGTTAAATGAAAATTTCGAGCAAGAAGACCCTATTGTATTGGCAGCGGTCGCCCATCACGAAATGGCAAAAATACACCCTTTTGCAGACGGAAACGGAAGAACTGCAAGGTTGCTACTTAACCTGATATTGATGAAGAAAGGGTATCCAATTTGTAGTATTAAACGAACCGAACGCCCCAGATATTACGAGGCTATGTCGGAGGCGGACAAAGGCAATTATCATCAAATTATAGAAATGGTTGCTGAAAGTTGTGCAGAACTTTTTGCGGTGTATGTAAGAATAAGAGAGGAAACCAACAGAAAAACACAGTTCGCAAAAAAATGGGGTAATAAAGATATTGAAAGCAGGCTAAGAAAAGAAAAAGGCAGATTTGAACTTTGGCAAAACAGGATGAATCAAATTAAGTTAGAGTTTAGGCAGTTGACGGATTTGCTAAATGAAAATTTAGCAACTTTCGGAGCAACTTATTATGAATATCCTCCTATTACTTTTGAGACTTTCCAAGAATTGGAGGATAAGGGGAGTGCAAATAATTCTTTTTTCTTTTCAATCCGTTTTTATAACCGAGAATCAAGGAGAATTGTGCAAACCTTTCTTTTCAGGTTTTTCAGAGACCATAACAAATTTGGTTTCAACAATTCAGTTATTCCTTTGGAATTAAATTGCTTTAACCCTGAAACAAAAAATTTCCTTGTAATCGATCGTTTTCCTTGGGCAGACAGAATACAACTCAGAGCCTTTTTCTTCAATCAATCAAATGAATTGGTAGTTACAAAGTATAATCGTTTAGAAAGAATTGTCGTCGAAGAAATAAATCCCAACATAAATGGAGTTGCTGAAACATTCTTTGATGATGTACTTACTAATGTTCTTGGTGTGTAAAAAATTAAACCACACACAACAATGCATGGTCGCCTATGCCGCCCAAGCCCAACCCGCAAAGCCAACCCAGGGCGGCACAGCGTCCATGCTCACGTTCGCTGTAATTAAAGATAAAATAACAAAATAACAAAATAAAAATAAAGACACTAATTACATTTGCGGTAAATAGTTCTATTTTATCCCCCCTGAAAGTCCTCATTGTAGTCGGCGAATCTAGAGCACGGGAAATAAAACTTGGCTATTTGTCCTAATGCTAGTATCTAAATCTTACTATAAAATTGTTAACAAAAAATAAATTCAATGGAAGATTTTTTAGAAAACCAAAAACGAGAATATGAAAAAGTTCAACAAGGTAAAATTCAAAAAAAGAGAGATGAAGAGAGCCTTGTGTTAATCGTTCCACACTTAAAATATTTTTTAAGCTTATGTAAAGAAGCTAATTTTTATGAATCAAATAAAGGCAAGTATGATAAAATGGATGTGATGATTGGCCATTTGATTTATGACGACCGTATCCTTTTTTTCAATGAAAGATTTTCCATCTTGAGAGTCATCAAGGAAGAGATTTTGGGCGGATGGGGACCTAATAAAGCAATAGATACGCCAAATCACGATTTTACAATAACTTATAAAAATGGTTCATTTTGGATAAGCGATACCGTCCCTTTTCAACTTGAGGAATGGAACAAAGCAAGTAAAAAAGACTTAGGCCTACTGATTAGTTTTCTTTATTATGGTGATTTTTCCCAAATAAAAGAATTTGGGAAAAATATTTCGGCAGCATATAAAAAATATAAATAGTAGTACAGAGACCATTGTCTATGATTTTCTTTAAAAAAGAGACCATAATAGAACAATACGAACATTTTGAGATAAATTTACCACGAAAACATAGACATGAACCTGCAATATCGCTAATCCATTACGGATGCATTTAAACCATCAATACTGGATAAGGCATTAGCATCTGTTATATTTTAAAAATAAAACTAACAACATGATTAAAATCGAATTTTCAGGAGCGCCTGTCCTGCCTCCCTCAAGCCGCTACCACTTTTAAGTAGAGATTCTGATTTTGGATTTCAAATTGATGAGGGGTTAGATAATCCAGGGAAGAATGAGGCCTGTCAAAGTTATAGGTCTTGA
>JBDHXS010000504.1:0-5169 GCA_039810845.1 Runella sp.
CTTCATTGGTAGTCAAATCTTTTCAACGTAACCTCAATTCTCCCCTTTCTGATCGCGAAACGGACGTCTTGACCCTGTTGGCCAAAGGCAAAACGTATCATTCTATTGCGGATGAGCTTTTCATCAGCGTGGAAACCGTAAAAACCCATATTCGGAATATTTATCAAAAACTCCATGTGACCAACAAAACCGAAGCACTCAAAAAAGCAGCCAAAGATAAGTTGATTTAATGTACCGAGTTTCGGGGGATGCAACGCAACACTGCTCTACTAAAAACCACGATTTTGGGGTGATGCGTTGCATTGGTTTTTAGACGTACTTCATGGCTTCAAATAACTCGTACAAAGCCATGAAAATGAAGAAATTAATCCTGCTTTTCCTCGCAGTATGCGGGGTATGTACCAACATCTATGCCAACAAACCCAAAGAGCAAGAAGAAGTATTTGGGTTACATTTAGTCAATGGCCGTAAGGCGGCCCATATTGAATTTGAATTGCACGGCAATCTCATTATTGTTCCTGTTCGTATCAATAAGTCTGATACACTACGCTTTATTCTGGACACAGGAGTAGGCTCTACAATTTTGACAGATGCGTCTATCGCCCAAAAATTGGGCATGAAATCGGTGCGTAAAATGAAGATTGAAGGCATGGGAAATGGTCAGCCCATTGCAGCTGACGTAACTATCGGAAATACAATCTCAATGGGGGCAATGCGTGGCCTGAAACACAACATTGTGGTGATGGATGACCATATTTTACGGTTGTCGGAATTGGTAGGTACTCAAATACATGGAATTTTTGGCTACGAAATTTTCAGTAAGTTTGTTGTAACGATTGATTTTCAGCTACAGCGACTTATACTTAGAGTGCCTGAAAAATACAAATACAGTGCAAAGCATGGTGACCGATTTCCAATTGTCATTGAAAAAACCAAACCATATTTGGACGCTATCAAAGTGGTTTCTAATGACCGAGAATTACCCATACGGGTTGTTTTGGATACAGGAGCAGGCCATGCTTTGATGCTTAATACCTCTGCAAGTAATCTACAACTTCCCCAAAAAGTTGTAAAAGCGCAGTTGGGAGTAGGATTGGCGGGAGTTATTAATGGTCACATTGGCCGTATGCCTAAAGTTCGTATTGGTAATTATGAACTAACTGATGTATTGACCACTTTCCCCGACAGCAGTGCCTTTGGCGTGAAGCTTACCGACCAATCTCCCCAAAGAGACGGTAATCTGGGGGGAGAGTTATTGAGTCGTTTTAAAGTTACCTTCAATTATGAAGCAGGGTATATTGTCTTGAAACCCAACAAAAAGCGATTTAATGACAAATTTGAGCATGATATGAGTGGCATGGACGTGCGAGCCAAAGGAAAAGGTTTTCGACAATATTACGTGGATAATGTCATTGAAGGTTCGCCAGCGTTTCATGCAGGATTACAGCAAGGGGATGAGCTACTTTTTATCAATAACCAATCTGTTGAAGACCTTGCATTGTCAGAGCTGTATCAACGATTCCAACACAAGGAGGGAAAAGAAATACATGTAGTTGTGCGCCGCAACGGACGGATCATTTCAGCCGATTTTGCGCTAAAACGCATTATCTAAACTCTATCGTATCGTTCGTTGTTCTGACTTTCTGTCGCAGTATTATTTATGGCCCATCTGAATATTTAAACCAACCCAATCCTGCTCAAACGCCCCAAAATTTTGCTCCAAGTATCGTGAGCAAGGGGCGTATGGATAGGTTTTGACCATTTCGCCCGACGGAAAGAAAATTTACTGGTGAGTCCTAATAACTTATTTAGTGCGATTGTATGTCATAAACTGCAAATGGCTCTACCAGCGAACATCCCCAAAAGGACTTAATAATGTACTAAATTTTAGAGAGTTCCTAAACAACATTTAGTACTCAACGAACAGAGAAGCAGCTATTTATTGGGTAGAGGTGAATAAGTTTTATCGGTAATCCCAATTCAGGAGAAGCGATAATTTAAAAAATTCACAGCATTTTAAGACTTGCAGTATGCTTTTTTAAGATGGAATCCTGCTCCATTTTAGATTTGATTTGTTGAATAATTTCAGGAGAAAGTGATGGGGTTCGACTAATGATGTCCACTCCTTCAGGGGTAAAGAGCGTTTTAGAAAACCAAATGACTGCCCATTGCCCCGAATCATCTAACAAAGCTACTCTCCATTTGCTTTTTAAAAGATGGAGTAATCCTTTACCTCTCCATACAAAGGCTGTCGTATCTCTAAGGGCTTGCGTATCAAACCCAACAATGGACTTTTCTTTACCGTTTTTCAAGTATTTTACTTCATCCAGCAATACTCCCGCTTTTGTGGTAACCATGGAATAGTTAAAAGTAGGATTTACTTTGTCGCCTTTCAGCCACATTGGAAAATTAGTAGAATGGATAAACCAAGTCCCCACCAGTAGTGTCAGGAGATTTTCTTTCAGGAAATTTTCCATTTTCGAGAGTCGTACACTTTAGTCATCTAAAACAAAAACAGGCAAACCATCTTAGGCGTTCATCATTGATGAATTAATCCCATCAATTGGGTGAATTATATTTGAAAATCAATTTGTTACTTTGTTTCAACTACTCGTTTTAATATGAAAGCTATGAAGAATTTACTACTGTTCTGGGTTTTACTATCAGGATCTGCACAATCCCAAACACCTTTTTCAGTCTTAAAAAAAGGAAAGTATGCCGTCGGCTTCCAAAGCTATTTTGAATACGATGCCACTCGCCCTGCAGTGGTGGAACAAACCGAAAAAAGTAAAGGACGTGTCATGCAACTGAACGTCTGGTATCCTGCAAAAAATCCCAAGTCAAAACCGCTAAATTTTAACAACTATGTGCAATTAGGCGGAAAAGAAATCAATCCTCAAAATTCGGATAGTCAAGCTCCACTCAATGATTATTTCGATTGGACGTTAAAAGAAGGAGCAAAAAACGAGGACATCAAACAATTTAAAGCATCAGGTCTGACCATGCGGGCGCATCAAGCGGCTGCTCCTGCTACTACCAATTCGCCCGTAGTGCTCCTGATGCACGGCAAAGCCGCTGATTTTGCATTTTTGGGTGAGTTTCTGGCAAGCCACGGTTTTGTAGCGATTCATACGCCTTACAAAGGTTATGCACAAGCGGAATTGGACGTAAGTCTATTGGGAATGAATACGCAAGTGAGTGATTATGAATTTGCCCTTGCCACTCTAAAATCGAAAATAAAAGCTGATTATTCAAAACTGGCGGTATTGGGAGTGAGTTTTGGCGGACAATCGGCAGTGGCTTATACCTTCCGAAATCCGACGCAGGCGGTGGTTAGTTTTGACGGTGGAATTGGCTCGCAATGGGGTGCTTCGTTGTTGACTCAAACGAAGGAATATCAACTTAAAAATATCAAAACACCTTTGTTGCATCTATTCAACCCTCGCGATCAATACACGAATTTGACAGCCATAAAAAAATACAATTACTGCGACCGTACGCTCGTGGGTCTCAAAAATATGGAACATGCACATTTTTGGGCATGGGGAGCACTGGATAAATGGATTCCCAATGCTTTGGGGACTACGCGTCCTGGTCAAAGCTATGAAGCCGTACTGCAAATGACCCTTGATTTCCTGAATAAACATCAAAAAGGAATTGCCGTTACTTCATCGCTTGCATGGGTAAAAACGTGTCAGGATTTAGTAGAAGAACTTAAAATGGCTGACCCTAAAAATAGTTGATTTGACACAGATGGAAGCTTATGATTCAGTCTGACGTATTCAACATGGTGCTCAGCTAAGCTTACTCGCTCTCCTAGCTTGTTTTCGACAGGTTTCTAACGAACCAAATAAAATACACCACGTTTCGTATCCTTTTTACCATTAATATAGAAAAATACGATTTGGAACGCATATAGGCCATCCATTGCTGTCATTGTTGTATTAGCATATAATCCATCCCATAAGCCTGTATTAGCAGAAACATTCTCGACAGAATGAATGGGCTGACCCCACCGATTAAATACTACAAATTGTTCGATGTGTTCCAGACAGTTACAAAATAACTGAAACGTATCGTTGTTGTTATCGCCATTGGGCGTAAAGATATCTGGAAAAAATAATGGGCATGGATGAACAACTACGCTGATAGGAATGCGTTTTTCACAGCCCGTTCCTTTGTTATAAGTAATCGTGTAAATACTGTTGTTCAAGGGTTTTACCATAATATCAGGGCAATCGGTACAGCCTTTTATTTCAGAAGTTGGTTCCCAACTGTATAGAAAATCGCCTGCCAGTTTAGGTTTGCCTTCCAGTAAGACACTGTCTCCGAGTGTTAGCGTATAGGAAGTCTTTTTAATGAAATCCTTGTCGGAAGGAGCCGTAAAGATGGTAAGAGACACCGAAACGATACTGTCGCACCGGTTTGATCGCGGGATTCTGACAGTATAATCGCCTGCTTGCTTTAATGCAACAGTGCCTACTATCAGGCTGTCGCCTCGACAAATAGTTTTGGCAAAGGCAGTTTTGGCCAAAGGAAGGACTGTAAGCGTGATGGTAGCAATACTGTCACAAAGATTAGCCCGTTTCATACGTTTGGTATAAGTACCCGAATGCCTGATAATAGTATCGCCCAATAGATAGGTGTCACCTTCGCAAATGGATATTTTTGCTGCATAGCGAGTCAACGGAACCACCATCAGGGTGGTGTGTACAATGCTGTCACATTGATTCACACGCTTTAAGGTATCGCTGTAAATCCCGGATGTAGTATAAGTCTGAGTACCTACTTTTAGACTCTCGCCTTCGCAGATGGTCAATTGTTGGGTTAATCGGCCTCGTGGAGACACTTTCAGGTGGACAATCACTATGGAATCACAATAACCAGCACGAGGGATGCGGACGTATTTGGTTTCACTTTTGAATGCCTGTAATAGCTGCCCTGCTGCGTTTATCCTATCGCCTTCGCAGGCATCAAACGAATAAGATACCACCTGAATATCGGTCGGAGGATTGAAATCAAATCGAATTTCGCAATTTTCGTCTAAGCTCGAAAAAGGTTTCACTTTGACAAAGATTCCGCTACTTTTATCAAATTTGGTCTTGATTTGCGTGGTTTTTTGCCCGTTAAACCACTCATAAGCCGCAAAGCCTTCAGGGGCTTGGAGAA
>JBDHXS010000505.1:0-5154 GCA_039810845.1 Runella sp.
AATTCGGAAGGTATTGATGTCTTTTAATAAATATGGTTGGCCTGACAAAACATCTCTATTGCTTTCAGGTCAGACATTTTGTTGGACTATACTTAAAACTTTGAAAAATGAATAAACGTTGCTTCTATTTATTTTTGATAACTCTATGGTGTGGGAACCTTTTGGCTCAGGTTTCGCCCAAACACGATTTGGTTTTTGACAAACTTCCGACCCGCTGGGATGAAGCCCTGCCGCTGGGCAATGGTTTTATAGGAGAATTGATTTGGCAAAAAGGTGACCAACTTCGTTTCTCGCTCGACCACGCTGAACTCTGGGATTTACGCCCGATGGAAGGTATGAATAAGCCCGAATTTACCTACACTTGGGTGCAAGAGCAAATAAAGAAAAATAGCTATGCGGCTGTGCAACAATACGGCGATGTGCCTTATGAACGCGAACCAGCACCGAGCAAAATCCCTGGCGCGGCTTTGGAAATGGATACAAAAGGCTGGGGGAACGTAATAGCTACCCAGTTGAATATTCAAAAAGCATTGGCCGAAGTAAAATGGCAAAACGGAGTCAAATTGACCTCTTTTGTACATGCTACTAACCACCTTGGCTACTTTCGGCTGGAAGGAGTAAAAGATTTTAAAGCCAATTTGTTGGCTCCAAAATACGAGGGAGAAGTGGACAAAACGGCAGGCGGCTCGGTAGCGGGTGATGATTTGGCTCGGTTGGGCTACAAACAAGGAAAAATTATCGAAAATGGTAATTCATTGGTGTATCGCCAAAAAGGGTGGGGTGGTTTTGAATACGAAGTAAGTGTACGTTGGAAACAAATAGAAGCAGGTACTTGGGAAGGGGTTTGGGCTATTTCAGCGCATTATCCTGATAAACCAAAAATAGGAGCCAATAAGTTGACTGCCAGTGTATTGTCTTTTGATAAAGCAATGGTAGGTCATGTGGCTTGGTGGAAAAAATTTTGGGCTAAGTCGAGTATTGCGTTGCCCGATGCGGTTTTGGAAAAACAGTATTATTTGGAACAATACAAGTTTGGCAGTACTGCCCGTCGGGGTGCGCCTCCGATTTCATTGCAGGCGGTTTGGACGGCTGACAATGGTCGCTTGCCGCCATGGAAGGGCGATTTTCACCATGATTTGAATACTCAGTTGAGCTATTGGCCTAGCTATACCGCCAATCATTTGGAAGAAGGAATCGGTTATTTGGATCATCTTGACCAAAATAGAAAGGCATACCGCGACTATACCAAATGGTTTTATCAAACCGACGGACTCAATGTGCCAGGCGTGACTACATTGACAGGTGTTCCGATGGGTGGTTGGATTCAGTATTCGTTTTCCCCAACGGTGTCTTCGTGGTTGGCACAGCATTATTATTTGCAATGGCGTTATAGTATGGATCGTGATTTTTTGAAAAAACGTGCCTACCCGTGGTTCAAAGAAGTGGCGACCTTCTTAGAAAAAAATACCTTTCTGAATCGTCAAGGACAGCGTCAGTTGCCTATCAGTTCTAGCCCCGAAATTAATGATAATAAAGTAACGGCTTGGTTTTCAGAGAATACCAATTATGATTTGTCGCTGATGCGTTTCACATTCAGCAAAGCTGCTGAATTGGCGACTGAGCTGAAACTAACACAAGAAGCAGCACATTGGAAGACTATTTTTCGTCAATTTGCGCCGTATGCGCTTTCTGAAAATGCCGAATTGAAATTTGCGCCATCATTGCCTTACAACCAATCCCATCGTCATTTTTCGCATGTCATGGCCATTCATCCATTGGGAGAAATACGCTGGGAAAATGGCGAAAATGACCAAAAAATCATCAAAAATAGCCTTTCTTTATTGGATAAAATCGGTCCAGATTGGTGGTGTGGGTATTCGTATGCGTGGTTGGGGAGTTTGAAAGCCCGTGCCAAAGATGGGGTAGGGGCGGCCAAGACGTTACATACCTTTGCCACAGCCTTTTGTTTACCCAACTCCTTCCATGCCAACGGCGATCAGACCAAATCGGGTTTATCAAAATTTACCTATCGTCCCTTTACATTAGAAGGAAATTTTGCTTTTGCAGCGGGTATTCAAGAGATGCTTATTCAGAGTTATGCAGGATTTGTTGAAATATTCCCTGCCGTTCCTGATGAATGGAAAGAAGTATCGTTTAGGGATTTACGTACCGAGGGTGCATTTTTGGTTAGTGCCGTACGTGCAGGTGGAATCACTGATGAAATTACTATCCAATCAGAAAAAGGAGGTCGAGTTCGATTGAAACTACCCTTCAAGACGCATTTCATAAAATCACAGCGAGGTATAGTTTCTCAAAAAATAGAAGGAGAATGGATGGAAATAATGATGCAGAAAGGAGGAAAGATCATTTTAAAAAATGGCTATGAGTAAGGGACGTGAAAATGTGGCGATTTGTCTGTAACTTTGCCCGCCTAACAACGAGAAAACAGCCTTATGTATTCCAAAACACCCCTTATATTAGTAAGTAATGATGACGGCATTACCTCATTGGGTATCAGAACTTTAGTTGAATTAATGCAGGAGTTGGGAGAAGTGGTCGTAGTAGCTCCTGATAGTCCACAATCGGGGATGGGTCACGCCATTACGATTGGCGAGCCGCTGAGATTACATGCGACCGAGATTTTTGAAGGCATAAAAGCCTATGAGTGTAGCGGTACCCCTGCCGATTGTGTCAAATTAGGCAAACATTATGTACTGAAAGACCGTACGCCTGACTTGGTAGTGAGTGGTATCAATCACGGTTCCAATAGTTCGATAAGTGTCTTGTATTCAGGAACGATGTCAGCGGCCATTGAGGCTGCTATCGAAGGGATTCCTGCCATTGGTTTTTCGGTAAGCGACTATATTGCTAATGCCGATTTTTCGCATACCAAGCCTTATATTTTACAGATTGCGAAGGCAGTCTTGGAAAATGGATTGCCCAAAGGAGTAGCCCTCAATGTCAATTTTCCTAAGAAAACGCAGGAGGCTATCAAAGGAATTCGGATTTGCCGCCAAACCAATGGTAAGTGGCAAGAAGAATTTGAAAAAAGAAAAGACCCACACGGACGTAGTTATTTTTGGATGTCAGGTAATTTTGTGAACTTTGACGAAGGGCAAGAAGATACCTGCGAGTGGGCTTTAGGAAACAATTATGCGTCTGTGGTACCTTGTCAGTATGACATGACTGCTTACGAAACCATGAAATTAATGCAAACTTGGCAATTATAGCCTATTTTTGCACCTAACCTTATGAAAGACATCAATCACTAAAAACCCCTGATAGCATGGCACTTTTAGGAAACTTGTTAAAAGGAGGCATTACGCTTACAACGCGAATTCAGAGTCAAAAAGTGGATTTTGCAAAAGTACAACGCAAGACGTTGAGTAAATTGCTCGCCAAGGCGCGTTATACTCAGTTTGGCGAACAATATAATTTTGAAGAAATCCTCAATACAGCCGTTTTTGACGAAGACAAAACTTTTTACGAAAAATACAAACAGTTTGTACCTGTTCATAACTACGAGAAAATCTATCGCGAATGGTGGTACAAAGCCCGCGAAGGCGAAAAAAATGTGTGTTGGCCTGGGCGCGTCAAATATTTTGCGTTGAGTTCGGGGACTTCTGAAGCGGCTTCTAAGTACATTCCGGTGACAAAAGCTATGACAAAGTCATTTCGAAACACAAGTATTCGTCAGATTTTATCATTGGGTCGTTATGAAGATTTACCAAGTGATATTTACGAAAAAAACTTCCTGATGATTGGCGGAAGCAGTGACCTCACCGCCATTGACGAAGACCGATTTGAAGGAGATGTAAGTGGCATCAATGCCAAAAACATTCCTTTTTGGTTTGAGCCCTATTACAAACCTGGACGCGAAATAGCCCGCGAACGTGATTGGTCGCGCAAACTGGAAAAAATTGTAGAAGAAGCACCCAACTGGGACATTGGCTTTATGGCAGGTGTACCTGCGTGGTTGCAAATCATCATGGAAAAAATAATTGAACGTTATCAACTTGACAATATCCATGATATTTGGCCAAATCTCACTGTTTTCGGTCATGGAGGCGTTTCGTTTGAGCCATACCGAGCGGGTTTTGAGAAACTCTTAGCACATCCATTAATTTATATTGATACCTACCTGGCATCTGAAGGCTTCATAGCTTTCCAAAATCGCCCTAATGCCGATGGAATGCGCTTGGTATTGGACAATGGAATTTTCTATGAATTTGTGCCGTTTAACGAGCAAAATTTTAATGAGGATGGGGAGCTTGTAGCTAATCCAGAAACGCTGATGATTGACGAGGTAAAAGAAGGAGTTGACTATGCGTTACTCATCTCTACGTGCTCGGGTGCTTGGCGGTATTTGATTGGCGATACCGTTAAGTTTGTCAATAAACGTCGTGCTGAGATTGCCGTAACTGGCCGTACCAAGCATTATTTGAGTCTTTGTGGCGAACACCTTTCAGTCGAAAATATGAACAAAGCCGTGGAACTTACGGCTCAAGAATTGGATATTACCGTAAAGGAATTTACAGTAGCAGGCATTCGATACGATTCGTTGTTTGCCCATCACTGGTACATTGGCACCGACGACGAAGTGAGCCCACAGCAGCTTCGTGATAAGATAGACGCACACCTCAAAGTATTGAACGACGACTACGTGGTGGAGCGCCGCCATGCGTTGAAAGAGGTATTTGTGACGGTGCTACCCACGAGTGCTTTTTATGGATGGATGGCCCATAAGGGTAAATTGGGAGGACAAAATAAATTTCCAAGAGTATTGAAGAAAAACCTCATAGCGGATTGGGAGCAATACCTTGAAAGCCAGCAATTGGCGGTCAATACCCCATAGATAGAAGGCGATTTTCTGAAAAATGAGTGTTGGTAAGTGAGGAAACATGTTGGTGATAAATATTCTGTTGGGGAGGTTTTGTAAAAAAAGCAAAACCTCCTACTTTTAGCGGACATTGTGAACTCAACAAAATGATCCCAACCCTATCCATTATTACTGCTGCCCACGAGCGCATTCGTCCACATATTCACCGCACGCCCGTATTAACGTGTAAAACACTCAACCAAATCAGCGGAGCAGAACTCTATTTTAAATGCGAAAATTTTCAAAAAATTGGCGCATTTAAGGCCCGTGGAGGA
>JBDHXS010000506.1:0-5148 GCA_039810845.1 Runella sp.
AGCCATTCCCCAAATGAATGAATAATTGCAAGTGCCACAGCCTGAATGAATAGACCACGGGGGCGAAAGAATAGCTTGATGATTGGCTACCCACAAATGACGTGTCTGGGTAGGCTCGCCCATGAGGTGCAATACGCCATGATTTTCGGGCACATCGAAGTAGCAATAGGCTTCCATCCGACGGTCGTGGGTATGTGCGGGCATAGTATTCCAAACACTACCTGTTTGCAACACCGTGAGGCCCATCACCAACTGACAACTTTGAATACCTCCTTCGTGGATGTATTTGTAAATGGTGCGTTGATTGGACGTTTCGAGCGAACCCAAATTCACAGGAGAGGCATCTTCTTTGGTGAAAGCACGATTGGGATACACATGATGTGCGGGAGCCGACAATAAGAAAAAGCGGGCGGGGTTTTCGCTACTTTCGCTTTGGAAGCGCACTTGTTGCGTGCCTTTGCCAATGTATAAACAGCCTAACTTGTCAAGTTCAAACATCTGCTCATCAGCCACTACCGCCCCTTTCCCGCCTACGTTGATGATTCCCAATTCGCGACGTTCCAAAAAGAAGTTTGCTTTAAGTGCGTCATGGGTTTCGAGGCTTACTGCCGATTGTACAGGCATCACTCCCCCAGTAAGCACACGGTCATAATGCGAATACACCCATTCGATTCGGTTGGGCGTAAACAACGTTTCAATCAAAAAATTTTCGCGTAGCTCTTCGGTATTCATTTGAGCCACTTCTTTGCGACTGCTTTCGTGTCTGATTTGCATGAGATTCTTTTACTATAAATGCTTTATTACCAGTTGAATCAAAATACTTATTATAACAATTTTAATTTTTTTCAGAAACTTTACTTATCATTAATACTGGCTTTGCCTGTATAACTTAATCAAGTTTAGTTTACATATTTGGTACATTACAAATATTTTCTTGACTTTTTTTATGCAATCGTTATCGGCAACGTTGCCAAATTCTAA
Organism: Runella sp.; assembly: GCA_039810845.1. Taxonomy (GTDB): domain Bacteria; phylum Bacteroidota; class Bacteroidia; order Cytophagales; family Spirosomataceae; genus Runella. Next base: position 982 of record JBDHXS010000506.1, read on the forward strand.
TATTTTTACTTTATGACGATTTTGTTTGAGTTGATTAGAAAAAAACTGTATCTTCACCTCCCCAAAGTACATACCCACTCTTGATGTACATAAATTGTACAAAACCAATATTACGACTGTGGAAATAATTACCATAAAAGATATAGCTAAAGCACTAAATCTCTCTACTTCGACCGTTTCGCGGGCAGATCTATGTCAAAACCAAGGGTTGCATATTTCATGAACAGCGTACACAAATACTGTACTTGTAAATACACAAAAGGGGAATGAACATCATGTTCATCCCCCTTCATTAAAACAACAGAATCCCTCCTATCGCAAGACAATAAACTTTTGTGTTTTTGATTGATTTTTGTTTTTCACTTGTACGAAATAAAGCCCAGAAGGCAAATCAATAACAGGGACTGAAACACTATTTTGGCCTACCTCAGTCGATTTCAACATTTTTACAATTTGATTACCGCGGCTATCAATCACATTGATTTCACTTTCTCCCTCTTGCGTCGTTTCAAATTTTACATTAATAACTTCTGTGCAAGGATTGGGAAATACACTTACCTCAACCGAAGAATACTTATCTTCATTGATATTTTTTAACTCGCTTACAAACTGTACATTACTTACTTGAATTTCAAAGGATTTAGAAGACAAATTAGTGCCATTGAACGAAAATACAACAGCAGTAATGTCATCCGCTCTAAAATTTTTTGACTTGGTTGAATAAAAATCACTGTAAGGAATAGTAAAAGTTTTTGGCTTATCTGTCAACTGAAGCTCTACTAGAAATTGTTCATTAGGGTTACTGATAGATTTTTTCATTAAAATAACCTCTACAATCCCAACGCCATGAGCCTCAAACTGAATTCCTTGATAATTACTCATATCACTTTCTTTTGCCGAAGATTTAATAAGTCTGAAAAGTGAAATATTATTTTTCACACTACCTTTCATGTAAGCATTCCTTTCAAGCCAATAATTATTTGATTTATTGACGGGTTGATTATTACTTACTTCAAAGCGTTCTATTTTATCTGTTTTTGTATCGACTCCCCAAGGGCTATCGGCCAAATACAATACATCTTTTGCGTCAGCAATGTTGTTTGATAACTCTAATCCACTATCAAAGAGTTGATTAGTCGGTACCTTAAGACGTTGTATTTTCTCTCCAGTAAGTGATGTCTCCCAAATCCAATTTTCTTTCTCTGATTGAGTTTCTGTTCGAGAAGCTGAACCATTTATCGTCAATTGTTTGGCATTGACCACATTCTTTATGTCGAGATATAAGAATCCATTTTTGTAATACCCTTGACTTACATACACTTTAGGAATAGCCACCTTATCATTGCTAAAAACCAGCGGTTTATTAATCTCAATCTGCTGTAAAATTTTTTCTACTAAGGCTTGTGCTAAGTGCGGCGCTTCTGCCCAAACTTGAAAATTAAAATAATTATGTCCTTTAGGAAAATCATCAATCTTCCAATGCCTTTCTACTGAGAATTTAGGCCCTAAATCTGCTACCGAGAAGCAGATAGCATATTCAATGGTCTGATCAGGATGCTTAATTTGGGTTAAAATAAATTGTTTATCTCTTACAATAATCGGCTGAATATCATTTATAGAGCTACCGTTTAAGCGGTCACAAATGGTCTTGGTGTGATTATAAACTCCGTCTTCAGTGTATAAACTAAGTATAGCCGCTACCCGCTTACGGTTAGAAAAGTAATCGACTGCCAATACTGCGCTTGCATTAGTAATTGAAGTTAAATCTGATGGCGTTGAAGTGAAAACTTCGACGACTTCTTCAAATGGCTTTTGGGGTATCCATTGTGATAAATCAAATGCAGAACTGCGTGCTTGAGCTATAAATTTCTCAGGATTGAAAGCCTGATTTTCCGTTGGGGAATCATAGTCAAGTTGTGGTGTTAGCTGACGATGAAAATGCCTCTGAGCTACTTTTTGAGCTAAAGACCCCTCACTTTCTAATCCCCCCGTATTCCCTGTACCAGCCGAACCAGACTCTGTCACAGGATTAACATTGGAATTCATTAATACCGAAGCAGGATTGGTAGTAATATAAAAAATGGCATCGTTAAAGTCTTGATCACAATTATTGTAGTCACGGCGAATGTCTTCAAATGATAACACCATTTTTTGTTCTACCTCGTCTTTGAGTAACACATTATGATACCTAAGAGCTGGGTTCCCTTCTGGATTGAAGTCAGGAGTTGAATACAATAACCAGTTACCATTGGTTACTTTTCCATTCCGAAAACCATCCGCAATCAATACCCATCCAATGTTTGTCCCAGCAGAAAAACGACCCAAATGCACTTTGAAGCCCTCTCCTAACCCTCCACCACTACCTATTTTTGATACATTTGGAAATATTATCGTGATTTCTTCTGCACTTGGTTTGCGTGGACTGCCTGTATAAGTATAAAAGCCAAGTGTATTTCGATACCCAGCCCCTTCATCTACAAATGTTACCCAGACATCTGCATCTTGGGTAATCTTAATATCAGTATCACTACCATTGGAAATATATTCAGGATGATATGATGGTACTGGGTATGACTCGGGTAAGGAAGCTTTAATATTGGCATGCATTCTTTCCGAAATCGGTTCGTAATCCAAAACAGCAGGCACGCCCTCACTATTGAATGGGCTTAGGTATTTGTACTGCGCTTGGGCAGTCATTGCAATTACAGCGAGTATTAAGGTTAACTTTTTCATTTCTTGTGATTTTTGATACAAAGATGTCGCATGGGTAGCGATGCCTGCTCCTTTTTCGATGTTTGGAAAAAATCACTATCTTTTCAGCAGATTTTGGCTGTTTTTGAAAATATACTTTAACCTTACCATCTTTATGAAAAGCCTTGTTTTTGCATACTTAATCTGATGATAAAATCAAAAGTGCTCTGTATAGATAATACTGGGCATTAGGCTAAATCTAATGATGTGCAGCTATAAGAAAGCCTTATACATATTTTTGATGACAAGTTCTATCCAGTTTTTTTAGTAATTAAATTTGCCAATACTTGGATGGATAGGTTTAAGAGCTTTTTTGTTAGGCTTGAATTCTCACAGGGATTCGCCCGTGCAGATGGCTTTACATTGTATCGTATTTTCAGTCATTTTCTTGCAAAAAACCAATCGAAAAACAAAAGTTCAACCAATCCCAGCAAATAAAGCATGAAAGTATCACTTTACAGGTTGTTTGGAAATCAGTGGGAGAAAAACCCAAATAGCTATGTTATTGCTGACCATTCACCAAACTTGGTTCTCTGTTTTGGTTCCAAAGAAATGTTAAATACAGAGGACATTTATGATTTAGTAAAGTCAAAATTCTCCAATGCTGATATCGTCTTTTGCAGCACTGCCGGAGAAATTTATCAGGATGAGGTTCTCGATAACTCTTTAGTACTTGCAGCATTGCATTTTGAGAAAACAAAACATACTACTGCTTCTGTTAATTGTAAAGACTTTCCAAACACCTTTGCTGCAGCTATTGCATTAGCCCAAAAATTACCTAAAAAAGATTTAAAATATGTTCTGCTTATATCTGATGGCAGTTTGGTTAACGGAAGTGAGTTAACCAAGGGATTTTCCTCACAGTTTGACAAAAACATACTAATTACTGGCGGGTTAGCTGGCGATGGCCCTAATTTTGTTTCAACATTAACTGGGTTAAACGCCCCCCCCATAGAAGGGGCAATAATTGCCATTGGTTTCTATGGTGATAATCTTAAAATTACCCATGGTTCACAAGGTGGATGGGATATTTTTGGTTTGGAGAAAAGAGTCACCAACTCATCCGCAAATATCTTAGTAGAATTAGAAAACCAAAATGCCCTTGATTTATACAAAAAATATTTAGGTTCAGAAGCAGAAAAGCTTCCTGGTGCTGCATTATTATACCCGTTATCAGTAATCATACCTGGTACTGAAAAGCCAGTTGTGAGAACGATACTCTCAATCAACGAAGAAGAAAAAACGATGAGGTTTGCTGGTGATATTCCTGTTGGCTCAAGGGTGCGTTTTATGAAAGCCAATTTTGAAAGGCTTACAATGGCCGCTTCAGAAGCAGCAGAAATTACAACAACACAAGGCACTTTTCCTGATTTTTCGTTACTAATAAGTTGTGTAGGGCGCAAATTGGTACTTGGA
>JBDHXS010000507.1:0-5142 GCA_039810845.1 Runella sp.
ATATTTGGGCGAGCACTGGTTCCCATTGGGATTTGTAACTTTGGTGGTTTGGCGATCTCAAAGTTAACAGTGCTTTCTACTTTTAGCCACTTTTAAGGGGGATTCATGCAACAAAGCCTTTCTTATTTATTCAATAACGTCTAACGGGTGCGAGGATTTGCGCAGTGTTTTTGCGTTGATGGAGCGAAGCGGAATCAAAAGCAAAAATATTTGGGGTCGCCCATGCGACGCAAATCCCCAGTTGCATTAAGTGCCGAAGCGGAACGAAGGTATTTCGTCGCAGCTCGCTAATATACGAAAGTTTTTTAGTATCGCACGGGCGACCCCGTTTTTGTATTTATTTAAACTTTTTAACTTTTTATTGTACTTCTGATGTAGTAATTTTTGTATTGTTGAAGTATATTTTCTTCATTTTTACAAAAAATAGAACACCTAAAAACCATCAAAACAAAAAAACAGGCAACTCAAAAGAATTGCCTGTACAATGTTATCAAAGAGGGGAGTAAAAACAAAACGGGGAGCGGTTTTTCAGCCCATAAATTTATCAAACGGTAAACCCTAATCCATTCCCTTCAACTCCGCCACTACTTTCGTAATGGAGTCTTTGGCGTCGCCAAAAAGCATGAGGCAGTTGGGGTAGTAGAAAAGTTCGTTGTCAATACCCGCGTAGCCTGCCGCCATCGAGCGTTTGCTCACAATCACCGTTTTGGCCTTGTCGGCGTTCAAAATCGGCATTCCATAAATCGGGCTTGCGGGGTTGCTGCGGGCGGCGGGGTTTACTACGTCGTTGGCCCCCACCACAAACACCACGTCGGTGGTCGCAAATTGGTCGTTGATTTCTTCCATTTCTACGAGCTTGTCATACGCTACGTTCGACTCGGCCAAGAGCACGTTCATGTGGCCAGGCATCCGTCCTGCCACGGGGTGGATGGCGTATTTTACCTCTACGCCACGGGTCTCAAGAATGGCTTCGAGTTCGTGGATGACGTGCTGCGCCTGTGCCACCGCCAAACCGTAGCCTGGCACCACAATCACTTTTTGGGCGTAGTTCATCAAAATTGCCACGTCCGAAGGCGTGCTGCTTTTCACTGCGCCTCCCGTGGCGGTACTTGCGCCCCCTGCGGCGGCGCTACCACCCCCAAACGACCCAAAGATCACGTTGGTGAGCGAACGGTTCATGGCGTTGCACATCAGAATGGTAAGCAGCGTACCCGCCGAACCTACCAAAATACCCCCCGTAAGCATTACTTGGTTGTCGTACAAAAATCCACCAAAGGCCGCGGCTACGCCCGTAAAGGAGTTCAACAACGAAATCACGACGGGCATATCGGCTCCCCCGATGGGCAACACAAACAAAATACCGTAGGCCAACGACAACGCAAACACCGCGTACAGCAAAGCCACCGATGGATGCCCCATAGCGATATACACGCTCAAGCCTAAAATGCTGAGCAGTAGCACAATGGTAAGGATGTTTTGGGCGGGAAGTTTGAAGGTTTTCTTCATGATTTCCTGCAACTTGGCGTAGGCGATGATACTTCCCGAAAACGAGACGCTACCAATCACCAAACCCGCCACAATCGTCAGCACCGTGGCAGGCGAGGCGTCGTCGTGCAAGTGACCAAACTCTACCAACGAAATCAGGGCCGCACACGCGCCCCCCATACCGTTGAAGAGACTCACCATTTGGGGCATGGCGGTCATTTTTACTTTTTTGGCCGAAATCCAGCCAATGACCGTACCGATGGCGATACCGCCAAAAATCCAGCCGTAGTTGCCGATGGCTCGCCGTCTTCGTTGGTGTGCATAAAAATCGTACCCAAGATGGCGAGCGTCATGCCTGCCGCGGCCAAGAAATTGCCATTGCGGGCGGTTTTGGGGCCAGAGAGCATTTTCAAACCCACAATAAAAAAGACCGAACCGAGTAGGTAAATAAGATATAACCAGTATTGTTGTATCATTGTTAGTTAACAGTTAGCGGTTAACAGTTAACAGTCACTTTCCCTTTTTTCTGTGGACTGCTGACTGTAAACTGTGGACTAAATTTTACTTTTTCTTTTTAAACATTTCCAACATTCGGTCGGTGACCACAAAGCCGCCGACTACGTTGAGTGTGCCGAGAATCACGGCCAGAAAGCCCAAAATCAACGCGGGCCAGTTGCCTGCTTCGGCATGGCCCATGACGATAATGGCTCCGATAATAACGACACCGTGAATGGCGTTGGCGCCCGACATCAGGGGCGTGTGGAGTGCCGAGGGCACTTTAGAAATCACCTCAATTCCGACAAAAATCGAAAGGATAAGGATGTAAATGAGTTCTATGTTTTGACCAATGAAGGTGATAGTTGCATCCATTTGTTTAGTTTTTAAGTGTGATACGAGCGTTGGACGTTTTTCTTTTTGAGAAACGGGTCAGACTGATGCCAGACCTTTGTCTTTTCGAGAGGCGGGTCAGACTAACGTCAGACCTTTTCCAAAATCCCCTTTGTAAACCCGTGTACCAACGCGCCTTGGTGGGTAATGAGGCTTCCTTTGGTGATTTCTTCTTCCAACTCCCACTTAAAGCCGTCTTTGTTGGCCAAGTGCAGCAGCAGGGTGCTGATATTTTTGGCGTACAAGTCGCTGGCGTTGGTGGAGAGCAAAGCGGGGAGATTGGACTCACCAATGATGGTAACGCCGTTTTTGACCACGGTTTGGTTGGCTTCGCTCAAGGCGCAGTTGCCACCCGATTCTACGGCCATGTCCACAATCACGCTGCCCGTTTTCATGGATTGTACCATTTCTTCGGTCACGAGGATAGGGGCTTTTTTGCCCATCACCAAAGCAGTTGTAATCACCAAATCGGCGTCTTTGATGCGCTGCTTGATGAGGTCTTGTTGTTTTTGTAAAAACTCCGCCGAAACTTCTTTGGCGTAGCCCCCTTCCGACTTGTTGGCTTCCATGCCTTCCACGCTCAGAAACTTACCCCCCAACGACTCCACTTGTTCTTTGGTTTCGGGGCGTACGTCGGTTACCTCTACCACCGCACCGAGGCGTTTGGCGGTAGCAATGGCCTGCAAGCCCGCCACTCCCGCACCAAAAATCAGTACTTTGGAGGGTTTGATGGTTCCTGCGGCGGTCATCATCAGCGGAAAAATCTTGCCGAGAGCATTGGCACCGAGCAGTACCGCCTTGTAGCCTGCGAGGTTGGCCTGCGAACTCAGCGCGTCCATGCTTTGGGCTTTGGTGGTACGGGGCACGGCATCCATGCTGAAAGCCGAGATTTTTTTCTGGTTGAGGGCTTTCACCAAGTCGGGCTGGGTGTAGGCGTACAAAAACGAAATGCTCACTGCACCTTCGCGCATGAGAGCCACTTCGTCGAGCGTGGGAGCGTTGACTTTGAGTACAACGTCGGCGTCGGCCAGGAGGGTTTTGGTGTCAGCGACAACCTGCGCCCCTGCCTTTTCGTAGTCGGTGTTAAGAAGAGAGGAGTTTTCGCCAGCGCCGCTTTCGATGGCGCAGCTAAATCCTGCTTTTAGAAGAGACTTAACAACATCGGGTGTGATAGAAACTCGCTTTTCGTAGGCTTTGGTTTCTTTTAGAATCGCAATTTTCAAGGTCGAGATAGTTATTTAGGAATAAAAGTCCAAATTATAGGACTTAATTTACATAAACAATAACTCTACCTATTTTTAACAAAATTCTAAGGGTTTTTTGTGGAATGACTTTTGAAAAGCCTGAAACGGGATTTATAAAAAATGCTGCCCTACGAACTTGTTGACAAATCCGTAGGGTAGCATTTTGTAGAGCGTTTTGCGGAAGCCGTTATTTTATTTTTTTCGCGGGAGTTTTGCGCCCTCCTTGGTACAAAAATAACTGTGATGGGATGCCTTTTTCGTCGTTCACAAACTCTACTTCGGCTTCTACGGCTTTTAGAAAAAAGTAATTGTCTTTTTGGGCAAAAAGCTCAAACTTGGGTTGTCCCGTGGCTTGCGCTACGAGCCGACCGTTTTCGACTGTCACCACAATCTGAAAAGCGGGTACAACTTCGTAGGTTCCTACGTATTTTTTCAGAATGTCTTCGCTGACACTTACCTCTTTTTTTATTTCTGGCAGGGTGTAGGGTTTATCGTAAAGTACATCAAATATCTTCTGGGTGATTTCGCTCAATTTAGGATTACCTACGTTATTCAACAATAATATACAAACGTCGTCTTGTTCAATACGGGCTAAGTTGGCATTAAAACCAAAAATGCCTCCGCTGTGGGTAGTGATTTGTTTATCAGCCATTTTGTTGATAGACCAGCCGTAGCCATAGTTGTTTTTGTAGGGCGTAAAAGCCTTCTCCATACTGCTACGCTGCACAATTTTATTGTTCAAAATCCCACTGTGCCACTTGAGCAAATCGCCCATAGTGGAGTAGATTGCCCCTGCGGCGAACGACACGGTGGAGTCCACTAAAGTAGAGGGCACGGTACTTGTTTCTGAAATCACGAAGTAGCCCGTGGCTTTTTCGCGGTTTTGTAAACCCACAAAATCGAATCCAGTGTGGGTCATTCCCAACGGCTTGAAGATGGTTTCGTGAACGACCTCTTCGTAGGGTTTTTGGGTTACTTTTTGAATAATATAACCCAGTAGGATATAGCCTGAATTGCTGTAACTCCAACGCGTACCAGGCGAAAAATCAAGCGGTTTGTCTTTAAACAAAGCCAACATTTGGGCCTCAGTAGCAGGTTTAATGGCCTCGCTCTTCATAAACTCAACGTCGTTGGTATAGTTGAAAATCCCCGAAGTATGCGTCAGAAGATGTTCGATGGTAATACTGTCACCTTTAGGGTAGTTGGGATAGTATTTAGATAACTTGTCCGAAATGCTCAACTTGTGTTGTTCGGCAAGTTTCAAAATGACCGTTGCCGTAAACTGCTTGGTGATAGACCCAATCTGAAAAATGGTGTTTTCGGTGTTGGGGCTTTTGCTCTCCACATTTTTGAAACCGTACCCTTTATGAAGCAAAACAACGCCATTTTGCGACACTAAAGCAGTTCCATTAAACTGATACTGAGTGGTATAAGCGGTAAGCAATTGGTCCAATTTTTCGGTTTTGGTTTGGGCAAACGCCGTAATCGTGATGCCCAGCAGGAATGACAGAACAAGATTGATTTT
>JBDHXS010000508.1:0-5139 GCA_039810845.1 Runella sp.
CAAACAATCATTCCAATCATAGTTCAAGACAATGAAAAGTCTGAACTTTGATTTGTTTGATTAAATGAATACTTTGATTTTTTTGTAGTCCATCCCAAAAATCATCCCAATCAAAACTCATAGTCCATCAAACAATCATTCCAATCATAGTTCAAGACAATGAAAATATCTCAATTGATTGAAAAACTTTGCCCGGAGGGAGTGGAGTTTAAGGAGCTGGGGGAGATAATTACCTCATTAAAAACCGGATTAAACCCAAGAAAGAATTTTTCAAGGTAATTGGCTTAAAAATACTGCATTAGAACCATGGTGTATCGAACGAGGCCATCAAAATTTAGACAAGTTGATGGAATCTAACGAACCACTTCCTCAAGATTCGCTCGGAATCAATCATCCTTTTAAGCCTGGTTTTTTGTACAAAGCGGGGGTTGAGCCACTATTAAAGTTTCCCATCAAAGGGGTGATTTGGTACCAAGGTGAGAGCAATTCGTTGAGTGATGCACGGGTGCGACAACATGAAAAGCTATTTCCGAAACTTATCGAAAACTGGCGGCGCAAATGGGATTTAGGCGATTTTCCTTTCTATTTCTGCCAACTTTCGTCCATTGGGACTGACAAAGGTTACCACTCCCATTGTTGGCCTGAGTTTCGAGACAGCCAACGGCAGATTGCTGAGAAAGTACCAAATGTTGGGATGGTAGTAACGAGTGATATCGGGCATCCTTCGGATGTTCATCCTACTAATAAAAAAGTAGTTGGAGAACGATTGTCCAAACTTGCCTTAGCCAAAACATACAAACAAAAAGTAAGGTATTTAGGCCCCACATGTGCGAAAATAACACAATCCCCCAGTCGGCTTGTTTTAACATTTACCTATGTTGAAAAAGGTTTGCAAACGGCTGATAACAAGCCGGTAAAGGGCTTTTTATTGGAAGACACAAAAGGAATCAAAACCGAAGTCAATGCTGAAATTGTGGGTAAAAACAAGATTGTTTTATTAAATAAGATAGGACGCTACCAACGAATCCTGTATGGTTGGGAACCGTTCAGCGATGGAAATCTGATTAACTCGGAAGGGTTGCCTGCTTCAACTTTTGAAGTGAAAATTAAGTAAAAAAGTGGGTAGTAGATTCCTGCGGAATGACAAATTGAAAAAGTATAAACAACATTTTCCATGATACCTAAAATAGAAGGGTTAGTAGCTGCACCGTTTACGCCTATGCACACCGACGGGAGTTTGAATCTCTCCATTATTCCAAAATACGCCGAAATGCTCATCCATAATCAAGTAAAAGGGGCTTTTATTGCAGGTTCCACAGGAGAAGGCGTTTCGATGTGTTACGAGGAAAAAGTACAAGTCATTAAAGCTTGGGGGGAGATTCGCGACAAACGGCTGTTGAAAATCGCAATGGTGGGTGGTAACTCGGTACAAGAAATGAAGCAATTGGCACAGTTGGCCGAACAACAAAAGTTTGACGCCATCGCCATATTGGCTCCTCATTATTTTATCTTGAACAAGGCTGAAATACTCGCCCAAATTTGCATTGAAGTAGGAAAAGTTGCTCCTAAAACGGGGCTTTACTTTTACCATATTCCTGTATTGACAGGCGTAAATGTTTCAATGATTGAATTTTTGGAACACATGGAGGATAAACTGCCCAATTTTCTCGGCATCAAATACACCCACAGCGACATGATGGAATACAATCGTTGCCTGAACTTTGCAGGAGAAAAATACGATATTTTATGGGGTTGGGATGAAGTGTTTTTGGGCGGAATGGCAATGGGCGCACGTGGTGGCGTGGGCAGTACATTCAATTACGCTGCGCCACTGTATCATCAGTTGATGGAGGCTTTTTATGCAGGTGACTTGCTGAAAGCGAGAAAGTTACAGGAAAAGTCCATTGATATTGTACGGCTTTTGGGCAAATACGGCGGTATTGCCACAGGCAAAGCCTATATGCGAGCGATGGGACTTGATTGTGGAAAATTCCGTTTACCTGTTCAAAATATGTCTGAAGCGCAGTACGAAGCGTTTTTGGAAGATTTGCAGACGATAGGTTTCTTTCAGTATATGTCGAAGATGGATTAGTGATAACTTGAAACTAAGGGATTAAGACGATAGGTGTTCTTAATCCCTTAGTGCATAAAGAAGAAATATTTAGGCCATCAATTTTTTGTATTTAATCCGTTTTGGCGTCGCATCTGTACCGAGGCGTTTGCGACGATTTTCTTCATAATCAGAGAAGTTGCCTTCAAACCAATAGACTTGGGAATCTCCTTCAAAAGCCAAGATATGTGTACAAAGTCGGTCTAAGAACCAACGGTCGTGTGATATGATAACTGCACAACCCGCAAAATTTTCAAGACCTTCTTCCAATGCGCGCAAGGTGTTGACATCCAGGTCGTTGGTAGGCTCATCAAGAAGCAATACGTTGCCCCCTTCTTTCAGCATCATAGCCAAGTGTACGCGGTTGCGCTCACCACCCGATAAATTTCCAATTTTCTTTTCTTGATCGCTACCTGCAAAGTTAAAACGACTCACATAAGCGCGGGCGTTGGATTGTTTCCCGCCCAAAATTACCCACTCATTTCCTTCCGAAATTTGTTGATAAACAGTCTTATTGGGGTCGAGTTGATTGTGCTCTTGGTCTGCATAGGCAATCTGAACGGTATCGCCGATGGTAATGGTGCCGCTATCAGGCTTTTCTTGCTTGGTAATAAGCTTGAAAAGGGTTGACTTACCTGCACCATTAGGGCCGATAATTCCTACAATTCCAGCAGGTGGCAGCGAAAAAGTTAGATTTTCAAACAGGAGTTTATCCCCGAAGGCTTTGGACACGCCTTCCATTTCAATGACCTTGTTCCCCAAACGTGGCCCCGATGGAATATAAAGCTCCAATTTTTCTTCTTTCTGGCGTCCGTCCTCATCTAAGAGTTTTTCATAAGCACTCAAACGTGCTTTTGATTTGGCCTGACGCGCTTTTGGTGCCATCCGAACCCATTCTAACTCGCGTTGAAGTGTTTTCTGACGTTTAGATTCTTGTTTCTCTTCTTTGGCCAAACGGTTTTGTTTTTGTTCTAACCATGAAGAATAATTTCCTTTCCAAGGAATACCTTCGCCACGGTCAAGTTCGAGAATCCAACCTGCTACGTTGTCCAAGAAATAACGATCGTGCGTGACGGCGATAACTGTACCTTCATACTGACGTAAGTGTTCCTCCAACCACAATACCGACTCGGCATCCAAGTGGTTGGTGGGTTCATCAAGGAGTAATACGTCGGGTTTTTTGAGCAACAAGCGGCACAATGCTACACGACGTTTTTCACCCCCCGAGAGGTTTGCAACCAGTGAATCCGATGGCGGACAACGCAAAGCATCCATGGCGCGTTCGAGTTTGCTGTCCAAATCCCATGCGTCCATTGCATCCAATTTTTCTTGGACTTCGCCTTGGCGTTCGAGCAATTTGTCGAAATCAGCATCAGGGTCACCAAAAGCTTCATTGATTTGTTCAAACTCTTTCAATAAATCAACCACTTCTTGCGTTCCTTCTTGTACTACTTCAAGTACTGTTTTAGAAGGATCAAATTGCGGTTCTTGTTCGAGCAGTCCCACGGAGTAGCCTGGCGAAAAGACTACCTCACCCGTATAATTCTTATCAACGCCTGCTATGATTCGCAAAAGAGTAGATTTTCCTGAGCCATTTAAACCTAAAACTCCTATCTTAGCACCATAGAAAAACGATAGATAAATGTTTTTGATAATTTGTCGGTTGGGAGGAATTGTCTTACTCACGCGCGACATTGAGAAAATAATAGTTTCGTTACTCATTTTTCGTTTATTTTGTGGTGGCAAATATCGTATAATTGCCCACCAAAACCTTCAAAGCAGATAAAAAAGTAAACCAGTGATGGAAAACGCCACCTTAATGGACGAATACGGCTATGTCTTAGACGGCAAGGTATTCTTAAAAGGGTATTTAGGGAACCCAGATCGCCAAATAGGCGAAGTAAAACGCACCGAACAAGAAGCGATTGATTACTTTAAAAATCGTTTCAATATCGCTTCCGGCAAAGTTGAACAATTAGAAAAGGATGTAGAAGAAGCCCAAAACAAAGGCTCTTACCTGACAAAGTTGGTGCAATTGCGTAAAAAATTGCTCAGTTTTGACGGACTCGGTGATTTTGTCCCCCTCTTAGAGCGGTTAGATAAATTGGAAGTCGTCTTGGAAGATTTGATTACAGTCAACCAAGAGAAAAACCTGGAAATTAAACGGGCACTTTTGGATGAAACTCGGGCTGTGAAAGTAGAGCGCGACGACTGGCAAGCAGCCACTGACCAGCTTCAAGAAATCAAATCAAAATGGATACGAACAGGCCCAGTTGACAAAGAGTTTCATGAGGAAGTAGAAGGTACGTTTCAGTTATTATTGGATACATTTTTCCAACAACGCCGTGACTTCTTCTCAGAGTTGAACCGAACTATTGCCGACCGAATTGAAAGATATACGGAGCTAATTGCCAAATCGGATGCTCTTGTACGGATGTATGACGTAGAAGAGGCCCGTCGTCAGTTGCGCCAAATTCAGATGGAATGGAAAGAAGTAGGCGAAATTCCAGTGAAACGTTCTGCTAAAATGTACAAGCAATTTAAGCGTTCTAACCAACGAATTGTTGACAAGTACAATCGTGTCAAAGGGATTGTAGTACAAACCTATGAAAACCCGTTGGTAACCAAACAACGCGAAATGTGTCGTGAGGCGGAGCAATTGGCGCGGTCGAGTGATATTATTCAGGCCTCTGAACGAGCTAAAGTATTGCTTAACCAATGGAAAGAAATACGTCTTCCTCCCCGCGTGGGCGATAAAAATGTAGCAGAGCGTTTTCGTTCGGCTTGTGATAAGATATTTGAGCTGAGCTATTTAGCAAGGGTAATTGCGCGCAAATACCCTGCTTTTGAGATTCGTTCATTAGAAGACCAACTCAATATTAAAACCCGTGAGATGGAATGGCTTATCAAGCGTGAGAAATCAGACTTGGAAGTAACCATTGCCAGCGCACAAAATATGCCTGCTGATCCCGAAGCAGAACGTCAACTGATGGGTAAAATCAACATTCAACGTCGTAAAATTACGATGA
>JBDHXS010000509.1:0-5135 GCA_039810845.1 Runella sp.
AAATTGACACCAAGATAACGCATCAAAATTACATCAATGTATCCTATGTGAAGTCCGTTGACCAATCCATCCAAAAAGCCGACCTGAGTCTAAGCACAATGTATATTTTGGCGACACTCCAGCCTCGTTTTTATTTTAGTCAGGCAAAGCGTATCAGCCAAAAAGGATTTGGTCGTAATCTTTCGGGGTGGTACTTAGGCGTATCGTTCAGCAAGATATTTGACAAAAATCAACAACGATTTAGTAATGGTGACAATATAACTGCACGGTTTGATAGCAAAGGGTACAAACCCGTTATTGGCTATCAGCAGCAGATTTTCCGCCACGGATACATTGATGTTAGTCTCAGTCCCGCTTGGTTTGGGAAAGGCAACAATCCCGTCAATAATATTTTTGGAGCAGACCTCAAACTTGGTTTTGCTTTCTAATCATACCCTTATTTCCCTTCTTACGGCATGGCTTCTGAAGTCGTGCTGTTTTTTTAGGTAAAAAGATATTTCCACGAGTCAATGAATCGTACCAACAGAGTTCCAATTGCTTTTAACAGATAAGTCTAATTTGGCTCTGTGCAAATACTCCCTTCAGTATGTTCAATCAGACAGCTTCTTTGAGTTGAGAAATTGAAAATGCTCTAGGACTTTATTCATGCTCGTTAAAATTGATGCTCTAAGTGCTTTTGTAATCAACACGTGTTTTACGGAATTATACTTGCTTGTTGTTTTAGCATTAAAAACCGCCTTTATCCATGACTCATTTTCTTTTTTCTATCAAAACAACTGCTTCTAAAAGCCTTTTACTACTCGTTTTTGGCTGTGCTCTCCAAGCCCAAACCCTCCGTCCTCCAGCCTATCCTCTCATTACACACGACCCTTATTTCAGCATTTGGTCGCAAGCCGACCGCCTAACAGAGGTAGCTACGACGCACTGGACAGGGAAACCGCAATCACTCGAAGGTATCATTCGTGTAGATGGAAAAGCCTATCAATTTTTAGGGGCTACTCCTATTCAGTATCAATCTATTTTGCCAACAGGCGCTGATGATGCCAATGTCTCGGTCAAATACTCATTTGAGAAGCCAACAGGCAATTGGAAAGAAAGCAATTTTGACGATGCTCAATGGAAAACGGGACGGCTCCCTTTTGGGTCACACACCGATCGTTGTTTTGTTTCGTGGACCAAAGGAGGTGTTTGGGTTCGCCGTGCTTTTGATTGGGACGGGAAAACCGACCTTAATCCACTCCGCTTGATGCTTGCCTACAACGACGAAGTCGAGGTGTTTCTCAACGGTGTCCCTGTGTTTGAACACCACAATGTAGCCGAAGATTATCGCCCTTATGTAATTCCACCACAGGCATTACAATCACTCAAAGTAGGAAAAAATATCCTAACCATTTACGCACTTCATACCAGTGGCAACGCGTTTATTGATGCAGGTTTAGCCCAAGAAGTCAAAACAGCGCCCTTACCACTTGCCGAACAAACAGGTGCTGCCCTAACTGCTACCAAAACCACATACAGTTTTAAAGCAGGAGCTGTCAATCTGAGCGTTAGTTTTTTATCACCGCTATTGCTCAACGACCTTGAGGTAGCTGCCCGCCCCGTCAGTTATGTGACCTTCTCCTCGCGCGCTCTTGATGGACAACCACATGATGTTCAAGTCTTTATGGGAGTATCCGGAAGTATATCAACCAATCTACTTACGCAGGAAGTATTGACACAAAATGGGAAAAGCTCAAGTTTACAATGGGCATCGGTAGGTACTAAAGAGCAACCGCTGCTCAAGAAGAAAGGAGATGATTTGCGTATTGATTGGGGATATGCCTACTTGGCAGTTCCCAAAACCACCAAAGCACAGTTGACTAACGGTGTATTGAGCGACCTCAAAAAAAGTTTTGTAGAAAACCAAGCGGCAATGTCTGCGGTTTCATCGGGTATGGCGTCTGATATTGCTATAAGTGTAGTGGTTGATTTTGAAAAAGTAGAGAAAATTGCCAAAGTGCGGCACTTGCTTTTAGCTTATGATGATGGCTATTCGGTACAGTATTTTGGGCAAAACTTACGACCTTGGTGGAATCGTACAGGCAAGGTGAGTGCCGAACAATTGTTAGATTTGGCTGCAAAAGAGTATGATAGTGTTCAATCCAAATGCAACGACTTTGACAACATCATTGAGAGCGAAGCCCGCAAAGTAGGGGGCGCTGAATATGCAGATTTGTGTAAATTAGCTTATCGTCAGGCCATTGCAGCCCATAAAATAGTAGCTAAGCCCAATGGAGAGTTGTTGTTTTTTTCTAAAGAAAACTTCTCAAACGGTTCCATCGGTACGGTAGATGTGACCTACCCTTCTGCGCCGTTGTTTTTGGCTTATAACACCGAATTAATGAAAGGAATGTTGCGGCCTATTTTTGATTACAGCGAAAGTGGCCAATGGACTAAACCCTTCCCCGCGCATGATGTAGGTACCTATCCGCTGGCCAATGGACAAACGTATCCCGAAGATATGCCCGTGGAAGAAGGGGGAAATATGCTTTTACTAACAGCGGCGGTCGTAGCTGCCGAAGGCAAAGCCGATTTTGCCAAACAACATTGGAATACCCTTTCTGTTTGGGTAAAATACTTAGAAAAAGATGGCTTTGACCCTGCTAATCAACTCTGTACTGACGATTTTGCGGGACATTTGGCACGAAATGCCAATTTGTCAATCAAAGCTATTCTGGGAATTGCGGCCTATGGACAACTGGCTCAAAAACTTGGCGATGCCGCCACAGGTAAAAAATACCTTGACTTAGCCCGCGACATGGCTACACGCTGGCAAACCATGGCCGACGTAGGCGATCACTTTGCCTTGACATTCGATAAAGGCAATACATGGTCGCAGAAATACAACTTAGTATGGGATAAACTGTTGAATTTGAATATCTTTCCTGCTTCCGTAGCCGAGAAAGAAATCAAATATTATCTCAAAATACAGCAAAAATATGGCCTTCCGCTCGATAGTCGCAAGACTTATACCAAGTCAGATTGGATTTTGTGGACGCCAGTGTTGACAAAATCGCCTGCTGATTTTCAAACATTGGTATATCCTGTTTGGAAATTTGCTAACGAAACCCAACCACGTACTCCGCTCACCGATTGGCACGAAACGCCTGACGCCAAACGCGTAGGTTTTACGGCTCGTTCGGTTGTAGGTGGTTATTTTATGAAGGTGTTGGAGGAGAAGTTGAGGGGGAAGTAAAACTATAAAACAGGTACAAAGATGAGTGACACAAGAGTTACTATGGTGAAACAAAAGTGTTCAGCAAATGTTTGCTGAACACTATAAAGCACCTAAAAACCAAAACTAAAATCTTTTATTTACCCTCCCACAGGCACTGGTATCACCATTTGCTTGATTGTATTTTCAAACTGTGACAACTCTTCTTTCATTTCTTCCAAATAGCGCTCCGTTTCATTTTTTAACATGGGTACAAGCTCTTTATAGTAAGCGATGCCTTGTAAGAGATTGTTTTGAAAGAGTTGCAGAGACCGCTCTTTCTTACTGGTAAGGCTATCTTTATTTTTCTTCAACTCGTCCTCAAAGTATTTTACATACATCCGCAACTCATTCACAAACAGATTTGAACGTTTTACGGAGTTCAAGATATTAATACGACCATAAATATGATCCACCATCTGCTGTAACGAAAATATTCCTGTGAAATACGCCAAATTAGGCCCTGGGCAAATCGCAACTGCTTTGAGATTGTGAGCAGGTTTGAGACCGCCTTTCAGTAAGGCCGAAGCCCCAAGCCCTTCACAAAGGCAATCTTTTTCAAGTACTTCGGCTATTTGTGCATCGTACTGCTCCGGCAAAAGGTTTTGCTCTTTCAATTGCTTGATTTTCAGATGCTGATATTGACGTGATGCCGCACAGATTGGAATTTCAGTAAACTCTGTATTCGCTACCAAAAACTTCTTGTAACAAGGACTCCCAGGTCTATTTTTGGCGATACGCTCCCTAATCTGCTGTTGTGCTGTACTTTTTCTAAAATTGTTGAACGGAATCCCCAACGGCGACGCATGACTTAGGTAATAATCGTCGGGTGTGGCCGTAGCCAATTGATTCAATGTCACTTCGTCCACGCTTGTAGCTTCGGGGACGAGTAAAAATGGACTTCCCCAGCCAGTCGCGTCGGCCTGATAATAATCTAACAAAAACTTATTTTCATTGGCCGTCCCTATTCCCCCCTGTACTGTCACTCGGAGCGCGGGTTGGGTTTCAAATATGGGTACACCTTTGGACTGAAGTGCTTGATTGCACATCATCCAGAGTTCGGTGGCGAGAGCTTCACGGTTGCTTTTAAATTCTTCCATGATAGGTCCTAAGAGCAATCCATCCGTAGCAAAAGCGTGCCCACCACAGTTAAGCCCCGACTCAATTCTAAACTCAGAGATCCATAAACCCTTCTTTGCCAATATTTTCCCCTGCGTGAGTGCCGAGCGGTAATCGCTTACTTTGAGAATAATCTTCTTTTTTAAATCCCCTTTTTCGTCAGGTAAAAAATCGCTAAATGTATCAATATAGGCGTATAGGCGGGGATTATAGCCCGCCGAAAAAACGACCGAAGATGTTAAGTCACTTTGGGCAAAGCCTCGCAGACTCGAAAGCGCATCCGAAAATTCCTTGGGCAACATTTCCCCCTCTTTGTTATAAGTGTTTCGGTCCACCTTAGCCATGATGTTGACGTCAATAGCCCCTGCTTTGATTTCGCTACGAAGTTGGGTTTGTAGTTGTGTTTTGGCGTCGCTGTCTTCCAATTGCATCATTTTGCGGTACAATTCTTTGACAGGCGATTCGTCAGGTAATAGTTCAAAATACTTCACGATGTCATTGCCGACCTTAAATGGAAGATTCCGAAGCGTTTCGACCTGTTGTTTCACAATACGATTCACCAAATTGAGGTACGACTGAATTCTTTTGGCACGATAGTCTTCTTCGTTGGTAGTGATAGAGACAAAATGTTCGTTGACCCAAGGGCCGTACAACTCGCGCAGGCGTTCCATGAGTTCGTCTTCGATAATAGAGATGACCGACGAAATTCCAAAACGAGCCACTTTGATGGGGGTTTCCATCGTAAATCCCAAGCCCATCACGG
>JBDHXS010000510.1:0-5132 GCA_039810845.1 Runella sp.
TGATTTGTTATCTTACAAACGCCAAATTTGGGACAAAATCCATTAATATTACATCAAAGAAAGATAATTTGTTTAAAGATATTTGCAAACTTAGTTAATTCAATCATTACTTATAAACTCCCCACAAGGTTTAACATACAAGCGGCGGGCCGCTATAACCTAAGATACATAAAACTCCCCCATTGGGGGTGGGGGGCTTTTTATACAGATGAAAGCATTAGTACTCGGAGGAGGGTCACTCAAGGGGGCATTTCAAGTAGGCGTCGTGCAGGCCGTTTTAGAAGCTGGTTTCGAGCCTGAGATGATTTATGGGATTTCTGTAGGCAGTCTTAATGCCAGTTACTTGGTCAATGAGGCAGGTAAACAGACCATTGAACACAAAAAAATAGACTGGCCTAAAATTAGCCGGCAACTAATTGAGTTTTGGGTAAAAAACATTACGCATCCCCAAGACATTGCTATCATGCGCTCAAGCCTTACGCTGGGTATTGACACTCTAATGAGCCGCTTTGATGGACTTCTTGATACAACTCCCTTACACACATTGATTCGCAAAAATGTAGATGAATTTATATTGCGAACGAGTCCCATCAAACTTAAAGTAGGAGCGGTAGATGTAGTAAGTGGCAAGATGGTTTATGCTACACCTCAAGATGAACATTTTATAGAATATATACTGGCTAGTAGTTCCTTGCCTACTTTAATGCCCGCCGTTCATATAAAAGGGCACCGTAAATCTGTTTTTTTGGACGGTGGTTTACGTGTAGTAGCTCCTCTCAAAGCTGCCCTTGAAGACGGTGCTACCGACATAGTATGCGTAGCTTGTCATGCAGAGCATATTTATAATGAACCAGTGAATTACCGAAGTTTATTAAAGCTTCTTGACCGGGTAAAAGACATCAACGTAAACCAAATTGTCAACAGCGACATAGCATGGGCGCAGAGTTATGTAGAAAAAGAAGGGCTTAAAGGACGGAATTTAAACCTAACAATCATTCGCCCACATGAGCCTTTGCATCTGGATATGTTGAGTTTTAAATCTGAAGATATCGTTCGTTTGATTGTTCAAGGTTATAAAACAGGCTTTGAGTTTTTAAAAAAAGAGGATATTAAGCATCCATTTAAAAAATAGCAAAAAGAAGCTACCTTTCTAAAGAAAATCTATGCAAATAACAATCCGTAAGGGTACACCCGAAGATGTACCCCAAGCATTTGAACTAATTAAAGAATTGGCGCTTTTTGAAAAGGCACCCGAACAAGTAACCAATACTCCCGAAATGATGCTCAAAGATGGCTTTGGCCCTGAGTCTATTTTTGGGCTTTTTGTGGCCGAAGTGGACGGAAGTATTGTGGGACTTTCGTTGTATTATTATCGTTATTCTACTTGGAAAGGCAAACGTTTGTATTTGGAAGACCTTATCGTAACCGAAGCTATGCGTGGATACGGATTGGGTAAAAAATTATTGGATATAACCGTAGAAGAAGCCCGTCAAACCCACTGCACTGGTGTGATGTGGCAAGTGTTAGACTGGAACGAACCCGCCATCAAGTTCTACGAAAGCTACGGTGCGCGTTTGGATGGCGAATGGATAAATTGTCATTTGGATTTTTAGACCATGAGTATTGCAGAGAACATCCAGAAAATAGAAGCAGAAATTGCCCCTAATGCCAAGCTGATTGCCGTCACCAAAACCAAGCCTATCGAAATGCTCATGGAGGCATATAACGCTGGTTTTAAACGATATGGTGAAAATAAGGTGCAAGAAATGGAAATGAAATACCAACAAATGCCTAAAGACATTGAGTGGCATTTGATTGGACACCTTCAAACCAACAAAGTGAAGTATATCGCCCCTTTTGTGGCCATGATTCACTCCATTGATAGTTTTAAATTGTTGCAGGAAGTAAACAAACAGGCCGCCAAACACCACCGCGTGATTGATTGTTTGTTACAGATTTTTATTGCCCAAGAAGAAACCAAGTTTGGACTTTCGGAAGAAGAAGCCAAGGCGTTGTTGACTTCTGAGGATTTTAAAGCCCTGAAAAATGTACGAATTGTGGGCTTGATGGGCATGGCCTCCTACACCGACGACGAGGAGCAAGTACGGCAAGAATTTAGAGGACTGAAGTGTTTTTTTGATGAACTCAATTCGACACTCTGCACTGAGAGTTCGACACTTACCGAACTGTCTATGGGCATGAGTGGTGATTATCTTATTGCCGTAGCAGAAGGCAGTACGCTTGTTCGTGTAGGTAGCGCTATTTTTGGTACAAGATAATTCAACGGTCGGCTTTGAACGGTCAGATAACGGTCGGTCAGTTTGAACGTCAGGTAACGGTCGGTCGGTTTGAACGGGGACGCCCAGTCCGACTGACCATTACCTGACCGTTGTTCAAAACAGATTCTTAAAAACTGTCCTATTCTTCTTCCACCACAGGCCCGAAAAAAAGTACCCAAGTCGAAAAATCTTCGCTAAATTCCACAAACTTGTGCGGAGCGTAAGCAGGTACAAACAGAAAATCACCCGTTTTTACGTTGGTCGTTTTTCCTTCTAATTCAAATACTGCTTCGCCGCTGGCAATGAGATAAACCTCGTCGCGGTCGTGAGGTGTTTGTTTGTCCACCAAATGTGGCTTATACAATTCTAAATCAAGCGTATTGTTTTTGAAAAAAAGCAAGAATGCCTCGTTGTGCTGGCTCAACTTTTCGGTGGCTTCGGCAAGGCTAACTTTGTGAGGAAACATAAAACAAAAGAGGTAAATACTTGGCGACTCAGCGTCTTTGCGTGAAAATTATGGATTAGAAATCAACGGGAAATACCGTTCTTGTAGCACTTTGAGGTGATGAATGGGGTGGCCAATCAGCACAAAACCCAACGCCAAAGGTGAGATTCTTTGGTTGTAACTAATTCCTTCTCGATGAAGCATCTCGTCGCTAAAACTCTTGAAAAGCGCAATCGTTGACTGACGAACAATCGAAAACTCCTCTAACAAATCGTCTAAAGTACGACTGTTGGCGGTGGTATTGGACCCAAAAAGCTCTTCGTCGTAGCCTGGTAGGGTGGTCTTGTCATTTCGTGCAAAACGCATGGCACGGTATGACATAATCCGCTCGTTGTCAATGAGGTGTTGAATAATATCTTTGGCAGTCCATTTTCCAGGTGCATACACTTGGTCGCCGAGTTGAAGCAGGGCTTGCTTAATGGCTTCATCGTGGAATAAATAGGCCGTTTTTTGAAGTCCTTCGATTACGTCAATGTCTTCGACGAGCAAAATGTAGCGGTCGAAAAACTGGGGCATGTGTTGAATGTCGGAGCGTTTCATTGTGACAAGTGGGTTAAATGAGTAGGTAAAGATACATTTTTACTTAAATCATCCGCAATAGGTGCTTCCCGAATTGTACGCAACGGAATCAACCCCGACCAAATGGGCAGCGTTTGGTCTTCGTCGTCGTCGTTGGGCATGCCCGTACGGACTTTGGCCGAAGCTTCTTCAATTTTGAAAGCTAAAACAGTCGTTTTTCTGACTTCACTTTCGGTGATTGGGCGTAAATAATCCCAACTTTGGGGCACAATCTTTTCGGTAATCCAACGCAAGGCATCTACTTTTTGGGCGTAATCTTCCACTTTTTCGGCGTTGGAAAATAACACTACCGAACGGTAATTGACCGAATGATGAAAAGCCGATTTGGCCACCACGAGGGCATCGGTGAGCATCACTGAGATACACACCGTGATGCCCGTTTCGATGGCACGAATGAAATGGCTGCCTACAGAGCCGTGTAAATAGACATAATTGCCATAACGGGCAAAAGCCGTAGGAATAGAAAAGGGTTGGCCATCAATGACACAACTGACGGTACAAAACAAAGATTCGTCTAAAATAGCATAGACAGTTTCTTCGTCAAAGTGAGCGCGTTTTGCCAAACGGCTGGGGGTAGTGCGGGGAGTGGGCTGCATGGGTTTGAAATTATTTTGCTGTTTTTTTGACAAAATTATATCTTTACTGGATTATTATAAGTATCCACTTTTGATAAAACAAGTAGTCCACTTTTTAACCTATAACCAACGATGAGAAAGTATTTTGCGGTAGTATTTTTAATGACCGTGGGCTTTGCCTTCGGCCAAACTTCCCCCAACAAAGCGCACGAAAATGCCATTAAAGAGATTAGCCAAAAAGAAAAACTGTATGGCGCGCTCTCAAAACAGATTTGGAATTATGCCGAAGTAGGCTACCAAGAGGTGAAAAGCTCGGCACTGTTGCAGGAACAACTCAAAAAAGAAGGCTTCAAAGTGCAGTCAGGTGTCTCCGAAATACCTACGGCATTTGTGGCCACTTTTGGCGAAGGGAAGCCTGTTATTGGTATTTTGGGCGAGTTTGACGCATTGCCAGGGCTTTCGCAAGACTCTATTCCCGTCAAAAAAGCTATTGGAGGGATTGCAGGCCATGCCTGTGGGCACCATTTGTTTGGGGTAGGCTCAATGGCTTCGGCGATTGCAGTCAAAAATTGGCTGGTGCAGTCGGGTCACAAAGGTACGATTCGGTTTTACGGCACACCTGCCGAAGAAGGTGGTTCGGGAAAAGTCTATATGGTTCGTGATGGATTGTTCAACGACGTGGACGTAGTGCTACACTGGCATCCTGGCGATGGCAACAGTGCGAGTTCATCATCTTCCTTGGCCAATAAATCGGCTAAGTTTCGTTTCAGAGGAATTTCGGCCCACGCAGCGGCTGCTCCCGACCGTGGGCGTTCGGCCTTGGATGGGGTAGAGGTAATGAATTATGCCGTAAACATGATGCGTGAACACGTTCCGTCAGCTACTCGTATTCACTACGTGATTACCAACGGAGGAAAAGCCCCCAACGTTGTCCCAGATTTTGCCGAAGTGTTTTACTATGTGCGTCATCCGAGCCGTGCTTATGTAGCTTCGATTTGGGATAGACTCCAAAAAGCAGCGCAAGGGGCAGCGTTGGCTACGGGTACTACGGTAGAGGAAGAGGTCATTGGCGGGGTTCATGAACTTCTCCCTAATGATGTTTTAGCAGGATTAGTCCACCAAAACCTAACGGCCGTGGGAGGGGTAAAGTACACCCCCGAAGAACTAAAGTATGCCGAAGAAATTAGCAAAACG
>JBDHXS010000511.1:0-5107 GCA_039810845.1 Runella sp.
CTATCTCCACACCCAGATTTTTTATGACTGGCTTTATGGCTTGCTTTCTGACATTTTTCTTCATGAACAAAAGAGACCGTCTTTGTTCCCTTCATCAAACACCAATGCTCATACATAGCAAACCCAGTGCTGGCAAACAACACTTGGATGGCTAAGTAAAGGCAAAAGGTACGCTTGATGATTTGCTTCATTACACTATGCTTTGATAGCGACAAATGTACGAAGATGCAAGGGAATAGAAGGTTACATTTTTTTCGATACTTTTTACATAATTTTCAGATTAAGTGATGGAAACACCAACTTCTGGGGAATTAATAAGTTTTCATTATCTAAATGGAAACCTCAATACTTTGAAGATTTCAGAAGAATTTGGGTATTTTTCGGGTTCAAAAACCCCTAATTCTTCTGGAATTTTGCCCTTTTGATAATAAAATGTTCCAAAAATGATGTCCCAAATTGCAAGAACGGCACCGAAATTCTTGGCCTCTTCTACCTTAGCACTGTGATGAAAACGGTGTAATTCGGTGCCAATGAAAACGTAATTGAGCCAACCCGCCTTTATTTCCACATTAAAGTGAGAAATTAATCCTTGCAAGCTTACGATAGTATTGATGAGTAAAAGCGTTTTGGCATCTACGCCAAGCCCTACAAATACTAATTGACTAATCAGCATGACCACAATAGCATTGATAGGGTGTGATACAGGGTGCATGAGCAAATACACTTTATCAGGCAAATGATGAATAGAATGAACTTTCCATAAAAACAACCCAAACTTGCCTTGGGCTTCGTGGCTGATGCGGTGAAACCAATACTGCAAAAACTCATAGATAAGTAAAGCAATCACTGCCGCAAGAACCAACGGTAAGCTGGTCAAAATCCCTTCAAAGTGCGCATTTTTGATGGCAATGAGTCCAATAAAGTATTTGAAAAGATACCCCGTTAACCCAATGGTAATAAAGTATTTAACATCTCGGAAAAATGACTGCCACGTCATTTTCCATGCAGGCTTGATAGGGACAATAAATTCAAGACCAAAAAGGATAATAAATCGCCCGACCGCCATATAGGTATAAGTACGAGAGACATCCCAATTTAACACAATAGCAAGCGCACAACACCCTAATCCTAATACGAGCAGAAAGGGATAAAGTGCATAGGTGACCATTTTTTTCATAGACAAGTTATCATACATTGTGTTCGATAAAATACAAAGTGTATTTTTGAGCAAAAGTAAAATGAGGCTGTTAATCGTACAACCTACAAAAACTGCGAATTGTCAGATATGGAACAAAAGCGTCTAAAAGTTCAGAAACAATGATTGACCGCCGAGTACAGAAAACCAGAAAAATATTGTCGCAAGCATTAGTTTCCTTGATTTTGGAAAAGGGCTATGATGCCATTACTATTCAAGATATTATAGACCGAGCCAATGTAGGACGTTCTACATTTTATGCTCATTTTGAAAACAAAGACCAATTGCTATTGGTGGGCAATGAGAATTTTAGACATATTTTAAAAAGTAAGGTCGAGGATGGCGAATTGGCGATTGATTTTGAGTTTTTCTTTCAGCACGTAGCAGAAAACTACGATTTAGCATTAGCATTTTTTGGTAAGAAAGGCGGCCATGTGTTGATTGATTTTTTTAGAGACATCATTGCCGACCTTTTGATGAAACATTATAAAACTAAACAGCAGGTTTCCGAAAAAATGCAACTCAAAATGCTCGGCTATCAAGCGGATGCCGTAGCCACAAGCATTATTCGATTGCTTACGCTTTGGGTAGAAGACCGACTGCCCTTTTCGGCCAAAGCAATGGCAGACGTTAGTAATAAAATGATAAAGCAATTGGAAGAAGAGAGTCCAATATTCAAAGTAGCCTTATGAAGGTGTTAAAAATTTGAATATTTATTACTTATGATAACGTTTAATTATCGTAAGTAATAATATCTTTGTAAAAAACTTAAAATTATGTCCAGAGAAGAACTTGAAAAACTCATATATGTCAAACATCCTCATAAGCAGACACAGCTAAATCAGATAGACGCTTTGGTGGAAAGTCCTTCTGACCGATTTGACTTTCTGGTCTTGTTCTTCAATTTTGGAAATGCGTCGTATCGCTATATGAGCCTTGCGAGGGGTGAAGAAACGATAGAAGATTTTGAGGAATGGCTTGAAGGACTTCCCGAAAACATAAGAAAGCATTTTGAAGAGGAAGGATTTGAAGCGTCTAAATCCGCTTGGCCTTTTCGCCGTCATGTGATGGAGCGTCGTGATATTGGGATGGATGAATATATCAAAAGATTATTGCGTCCAGCAGATTGGGAAAAGTGGAATGAATACAAAAAAAGCGATGGTGATGACCAATGAAATCATGGAAATTGAGATAGGTCGGTCTTCCCCTATTAGCGAAGTGTTTTCCCAAAAAATAGCTGATTACGCCCGCAAGGGTTTAGAGGGGGCAACCAACACCCAACGGGCATATAAATCGGACATTAAGTATTTCAAAAGCTGGTGCGTTGAAAATGGTCAAACTGACTTACCCGTTTCAGCTATAACGTTGGCCGCTTACGTGTCGCATTTAGCTGATACCCACAAGTGGGCAAGCATCAATCGAAAATTGGCGGCGATTAGTAAACTACACGAACTAAGCAATTTGGACTTGCCGACCAAAGACAAAGCTTTTCGTGCGGTGATGGAAGGCATCAAGCGTACCAATGGCGTTCGACAAAAGCAAGCTCCTGCTTTTAAGATGAAGGAGCTGAAAACTATTTTACAAGGAATAGATGCGACCACTAATGCAGGTTTACGTGACAAATGCCTGTTACTAATTGGATTTGCAGGAGCTTATCGGCGGTCAGAATTGGTGAGTTTGAATATCGAAAATGTACAATTCAATGAAGATGGGGTTATTATTTCTTTGTCAAAAAGTAAAACAAATCAATACGGAGAATCGGAGGAGAAAGCCTTTTTTTACAGCCCAGAGGCTAATTTTTGCCCGATACGAAATTTAAAAACTTGGATGGAACGGTTAGAGAGACCAACAGGGCCACTGTTTGTTCGAGTGAGAAAAGGCGATAAAATCACAGAAGAACGGCTTAATGATATGACCGTTTATGATACGGTCAAAAAATATATAGGTGGCCGATATTCGGCTCATTCACTACGAGCATCGTTTATCACCATTGCGAAAATTAACGGGGCTGATGACTCAGAAATCATGCGTCAATCTAAACACAAAACGAGTGTCATGATTCAACGATACACCCGTATTGAAGATATCAAGCAGTATAATGCGGCAACGAAGCTTGGGCTTTAAAAGAAAATCGGATTAATTAAAAGTAGGGAGATTGAATTTAGATAGTTCTACATAAATATTATCTTCGTCATCAAATATGCCACCGATTTTGTTTTTTCGAATTTGATAAATCTGGCCGAAAGGTATCTTGATTTCTTCAATTTGATGAAGATTGTCAGGATTTAATCTAACACCTAAGCTGATACTTACTTCATCAAAAAATAGATTGACAACCGCATTTTTGTGAATATAGATATTGGCTAAATACCAACGTTCGTTAGCTTTTTCTGTTGAGGTGTGTTCATAGTAATTGGCCATGAGCATAAAATGATTTGATTCATCGCCCAAATCAATAAGCATCTGTTGGATTATGGCTTGCAATTTTAAGTCAGTCATGTTCAAAACGAGATAGTGTTATCTGTCTTCACAAAGTACGCAGTTTTATTTCAACAGGATAAGCCCTTTTTTATTTTACCAATAATTTCCCTTTTAATTCCTCATTTTCAAGGATATACCTTTGTAATTGCCCTTTCAAATAGGCATTTTCAGAAAGCAGTGCAGAAATCATTTTCTCGGTTTCATCATAGGGTACAGCTTCTTCGGCGGCTTTGGCTTGGTTGGCATATCCCCTACAAGTAGCTGAACAATACTTAGCCGTAGAGCGACTGGCAAAGTAAATAGTACCACACCAAAGGCAGGTTTTTTCAAAGACTTTGGCGTTATATTTGAAATTGGAGCGGTCTAATTGGGGCATCTTAGTAAGCGATTATCTTGTAGTAAAGATATAGGGGAATTTTTTTATATCAAAATTATATCGTGATAATTTCGTTATAAAAACAATAATAAAAACCGCAAGAATGCATACATCAGAATAAAAGTTTCAGATGACCATTAAAATAAACTAAAAAATTAGACATTTTTCAGAACGTTATTTAGGAAAATACTTCCCAAAATGGCCTTTAATCAAAGCCTTTGCCTTGTCGTTTCTCAAACGAGCGTGAGTAGCTTTTTCTAAGTTATTTATCAAACTCTCTAATTTGTTTAGGAAAGAATACCGATGTTCATACATCCTTTCCAATAAATCATCAAAAGGTACAACTGGCATTTCGCAACAAAAATCTTCTTCTAAATTATCATAGACATTTCTAAGAGTATAAAGCAAAGAAAGGTCATCACGGAAATGAGGTACAAAACCGTTGGTCATCAGAGTCGTCAAAGCAACCCCCTTAGGCATATTTTTCCCTTGTTGGCCAGCCCACGCTTTTATATAACGAATCAGTCTTTTAAGTTGTACGGCCTGCTTTCCACCTCGCTCTTCTACCCATTTTTTAAACCCAGATGGATTACTATCCAACCATCCATTCTTTGTTGCCAAACGAATCGGTACATTAAAACTTGTTTGGACATAAACGGTAACGTCTATATGATAGCCTGCTCTATAATGCAGCCTAATACATTTGTCTTTATGTTTAGGCAAGGTACTATTCGAAACTTTGGTTAGGGCATCTCGAATATACTTTTGAAGGGTTGGGGCAGCAAATTGGGGATCTGGAAAAAATCGGACTCCAAAATCGATGTCGCATGTATCCGTTTTAGTACGAATTAGTGTTCCCAAAGCAAAAGAACCTTGACGTATCAGCGTTGGTACTGGTACTTTCTTTTCCGTTAGATATGACTTGATATATCTCTTAATGTTTGCTTCTGAGGTTTTTAGTTGTGTCAGCTTACTGCTGGGGATATTTAGTGCATTGTTAAAAAACAAAAAGTCTTCGTGTAAATTTGCCATGAGTTTAAATATTTGAATGAGGT
>JBDHXS010000512.1:0-5102 GCA_039810845.1 Runella sp.
ACTCGCAAATAATTACATGCGCTTGCGGAAACGGCTCTGGGCTACGCAAAATTTTATCATTAGGTCGTCCAACATCGCCAGAGAAAGTAACTTGTTTTTCGATTCCTTGGTCTTTGATAGTCAAATGAACTGCGGCACTTCCCAAGATATGCCCAGTATCTGTAAATCTAACTTTTACTTCATCCCGATTGAGCCAAAAATCTTGGTGGTACTCAATAGGTACTAATAATTCAAGAGTCTGACGCACGTCGTTTTCGTCATACAGCAACTCTATTTCTTCATCACCCCTTCTTTTTCGCCGCTCGTTGATTCTCTCAAGGTCTTTTTGCTGAATAAAAGCACTATCTAGCAGCATAATATTGCATAAATCAGCTGTGGGAGGGGTACAATAAATCGGGCCTTTGAAACCTTTGCGCACCAATCTCGGCAACAAACCTGCATGGTCAATGTGAGCGTGAGAAAGAATTACGAAATCAATTTCTTTGGGTTCAAAGCCAAAATTCTGATTGAGGTCTTGGGTATTAATACCTTGAAACATCCCGCAATCAAGCAAAATTTTTGTTCCTTTTTCAGTTGTAATCAGGTGTTTGGTACCTGTTACGCGGCGCGCTGCACCGAAGAATTGTATTTTCATCTGGTTTGGAATTCTTTTGTACCGCCAAGTTTACTAAATTTTCCTGTAATCCTATAAGGTTTCCCTACTCAGACGAGGATGAAACCTTACAGGATTTAGTCTACTCTTTCGTAACTACTTCATCCAAATTCAACATGGCATTAGCTGTTACGGTGAGGGCGGCAAGTTCAGGAGTGGCATCACCATCGTTAGCCAGTAGTTTTTTTGCAGATGCAGGGTCTTTCCGATATTCTACAAGTGACTTTTGATAAAGGTTTGTCAGGACTCTTAACCGCTTTGGCGATATAGCTTGATAGGTCAAACGCCGATAGGCTTCCTGAATCTGTTGCTGCGGTTGATGATATTGGGCAGAAATATTCTCAGAAAAACAGTGCGCTACTTCCAAATACACGGGATCGTTGAGCGTAACAAGTGCTTGTAGCGGTGTATTGGTACGTATCCTTCTTACCTGACAAAATTCCCTACTTGGGGCATCAAAAGTGACCATGGAAGGATAAGGGGCAGTTCGTTTCCAGTAAATATAAAGAGCGCGGCGATAGCGGTCTTCACCCGCACTAATTTGCCATTTGGCCCCGTCGTAAGGCGAAAGCCAAATGTTATCGGGTTGGAGCGGCATAACACTTTTCCCATACATTTTTCGAGATAATAATCCACTCACTGCCAACATTTGGTCACGTACCTGCTCTGCCGACAAGCGTACCCGTGCTCCACGCGAAAGCCATTTGTTATAAGGGTCCTTGCTTAGTTTTTCGGGCGTTACAGACGAACTTTGGCGATACGTAGCCGAAAGCACCAATTGTTTTAATGTTTTTTTGATACTCCACTGATTGCTTTCCATCAACTCTACCGCCAGCCAATCCAACAGGCCCTGATGCGTCGGTGCAATTCCCTGCGAACCAAAATCTTCGACTGTTTCCACAATCCCTATTCCGAACAATTGTTCCCAAAGCCGATTGACCGCGACACGAGCCGTAAGCGGATGGTCACGCGAGGTCATCCAACGCGCCAAATCAAGACGATTCTTAAAGGTCGTTTTATTCTCACTTTTACTTTTAAATGTATTAGGAACGTCAGGTTGAACTTTTTCTCCTTTTACAGTCCAATTTCCACGAACAAAAACATTCGTTGTACGGGCTAAATCACCTTGTCCATCGTACATAATAGGGGTATTGTCAACATTACCCGTCAAAATTTCGGAGTACAATTTTTCAATTTCAGCATATTCAGGCTGATTACTACCAGGCAGCGCTTCCTGAAAAGCAGCCCATTTAATCTGTACCCACTTTTTGGGTGTTTTAGGGCTTTTAAGCGTCCAATATAGAGAATGTTTGCCTGTATCAGGTTGTACAGGCAAAATCATAACAGTATCTCTGCCTGTAGGAACCACAAATTGCGTCAGCATTTTTCCCTGCAAACTATCTTGATGCAATTCAAGTAAAGCATTTTCTGCACCCGTATTAATAGATAACAGTAGGCGATTTTTTCCTGTGAGAGTTACATTTTGCCAACGTGCCGACCCATTTTCCTGTATCCCAAAATACTTTGCATCAAGCAGGGACGCATTTGCGTGTTGGTCAAAATCGTGCGAGTTGACTTTAGGCTCCATGATTCGTACAAATCGTCGAAAATCAGTCAGGTTCTTAGTTTTTTGTTGCGAGTTGCCCGACTGTTTTGAAATCCAATCCTCCACCTTTATAATCCTCAATGAATCTTCTGATTTATAAAAACGCAACGTAGGGGTTTCGCTGGTAACGTCTTCGTCGCGGGTATTGTTAAAAAACGCTAAGTATTTGTAGTACTCTTCGTGCCTAAAAGGATCATACGGATGACTGTGGCATTGAACACAACCAAAACTGGTTCCCTGAAATACATCCCAAGTGGTATTCACCCGATCTATAACAGCTGCTACGCGAAACTCTTCATCTTGAGTTCCGCCTTCGTCGTTTGTCATCGTATTGCGGTGAAAACCCGTCGCAATCAGGTTGTCGTCTGTCGCATTAGGCAATAAATCTCCCGCTAACTGTTCCACCACAAATTGGTCATAGGGTTTATCATTATTGAACGCCTCTATAAGCCAATCACGATAACGCCAAATGCTTCGACCAGGATCACGTTCATAACCTTTGGTGTCGGCATAACGGGCCAAATCTAGCCATGTCCCCGCCCAACGCTCCCCATACGCCGATGACGCCAACAGCGTATCCACCAAGTTTTCGTAGGCTTTGGGGGAAGTGTCTTTGAGAAAACGCTGCACTTGGGCCTCGGTAGGAGGCAATCCTGTCAGGTCTAAACTCAATCTTCTGATAAGGATGGTTCGTTCGGCTTCAGGGGCGGGTTTGAGGTCCTGTTCACGAAGTTTTTCAAGGACAAACCGGTCTATTTCATTTTTTGCCCAACGGGTTTCATCATCATCCGTCAATCCGAGTCTTGCCCAAAAACCACCTATACTTGGTACTTTAGGGCGTTCAACGCGATTATAAGCCCAGTGGTTCCCCCATTTTGCCCCTTGATCTATCCATTTTTTCAAGACTTCAATTTCTTGTTCATTCAAAGGTGGGCCGTCTTTGGGCATTTTATCTTCGTGGCCTTCGGGGAGCAAAATACGACGCATCATTTCACTCTCATCAGCATCTCCAGCTACCACGGGCGGCTTGCCCGACTTAGCGGGTTCGTACATATCTTCTTCAAACAAAAAACTGACGCCTCCTGCTTTTTTTACCCCACCATGGCAAGCCATACAATGCTTATTCAGAATGGGTTTTACCTCTTCGTTGAAGTCCACCTGATGACTGAAAATCCCTAAAAACGAAAACGAGCTCAACAGTACTACCGCCGCCGCTCCCGTCAAAATCCATTTTGAATTCATTTTTATTTTTATCAATGCCCAAACGCTTTACCTAACTTATTATAAAGACATTACCCAAGTTTTTCTTACCCAATTCACCAGCCTTGTTTTAGGTTTTTGCCTATCTTTCCAAAAAAATCCCTCAACCATGTCTGAAATTACCCAAACTCTTACTACAAAAGACGGAATTCAACTTTTTTGCCACGCTTGGTTAACGGACAATCCCAAAGCGAGCATTGCCTTTGTTCACGGTTTTGGCGAACACAGTGGAAGATACGCCCACGTAGCCGATTTTTTCAATAAAAACGGATATTCTTTTTTTGCCTTTGATAATCGCGGGCATGGCCAATCGGGAGGAAAGCGAGGACATGCGCCTAACTCTGATGCTTACCTCTATGACATTGACATATTTTTGGATTACGTTATTGCCGAATCAGCAGGCAAACCTATTTTTCTTTACGGACATTCGATGGGTGGAAATTTGGTATTGAATTATGTACTGAAACGTAAACCGACAGTAAAAGGGCTAATTGTATCGGGTCCTTGGATTCAGTTGGCTTTTCAGCCTAAACCCGTTTTGGTAACCATTGGCAAATTAATGCGCTCGGTGGCGCCAGGTTTTACCCAAGACAGTGGCTTGGTTCAATCCCATATTTCCAAAGACCCTGCCGTTGTGGAAGCCTATAAAAACGACCCATTGGTACACAGTAAAATTACGGCATCGGCCAGTATCGGTCTTCTGGAAGAGGCAGCTTTCTTAAACAGTTATGCAGGTACGATGCCCGTTCCGACACTCATCATGCACGGTGCGGAAGACTTATTAACTTCACAACCAGCCAGTGAGGCATTTGCCAAAAGAGTAAGCGGACCAGTAACTTATAAAAAATGGGAGGGAATGTACCACGAAATTCACAATGAACCTCAGAAAATAGAAGTGCTAAATTACATGCTTGGTTGGCTGGAACGCGAATATTAACCCTAAAAGGCTGGCAATTGCTTATAACTGGCAGCGATCTGATTGTTTTTCTTTTTTCTTTCTTCTTATTCTAATCGTAAAAGCCGTAATTTTGCGACTTCATTTTTTAACAGTAAGCAATCAGTTGTTATTAAACCGCTATTTATTACACTAACGATTTGATAATCAAACCCATCCGCATAGATCAGATACCGGTTCAAGATTATCATCGAAGGTGTTATAGTCCCAATCCAATGAAAAAAATCCAATCGGCATTACTTTCGGTCTATTACAAAGACGGTCTCGAACCTATTGTCAAACTGCTCCGCCAACACGGCGTTAAGCTGTATTCAACTGGCGGCACGCAAACATTCATCGAAAATATGGGCATCCCGGTTACGGCAGTAGAAGACCTGACGGGCTATCCCTCTATTTTTGGCGGACGCGTCAAAACTCTCCATCCAGCAGTTTTTGGAGGCATCTTATACCGCCGCGAGGATGCCAGTGACTTAGCGCAAGCCGCCCAATTCAACATTCCTGCCATTGATTTGGTGGTGGTTGATTTGTATCCGTTTGAAGAAACAGTGGCATCGGGAGCAAGCGAGGAAGACATTATCGAAAAAATCGACATTGGAGGCATTTCACTGATTCGGGCGGGGGCCAAAAAT
>JBDHXS010000513.1:0-5102 GCA_039810845.1 Runella sp.
GCTAACGGCCAGGGCTTTGTGCAGTGGCCAATCGGAGTTACGAAAAGCCGGCTGCGAAATCCCCAACGGAGATTAAAAGTACTTTTTAAAGATCATATTCTAAAAAGCCGTGACAGCCCGAAATGTCGCTGGGACTTATTCTGTTGATGAGAATATATTCTGACGGCCATTGCACAAAACCCGCTGTTAGCGGATGTTTTTCAACTTTCGTAAAATGGCGTTCATATTTGATCTAGATTCTGTCAAAAGCGTTTTCTCAGGGTCTACTGTATCATCTTCAAATCGATTGTGACCTGTAGTTATATAATCAATAAGTTTAGAGTTTTTAAAATAATATCGACCAATGAATGTCTTCTCGGTCGTATCATGTCGAAATTCTCCACTTACTTTGTCATATACGAAAGAGTGAAATTCTTCATATACAAAAATCAGTTTATTGTTTTTATAGTAGTATTCAATTATCTCATTTCCTGCCGACAAGCCGACCCAACTAACTATTTTCTTGACAATACCATTTTTGCTATATCCTGTTAATGAACACCCACCGTCAGCTACCCTTCCTTCATTAATGAAGTACTCATTATCTAGTTCCACTTTTTTATATGTTGAATCGCTATTTATTAACTTGAATTCAACACGTATTTCTTCAATTTCTTTAGCTACTACCTGGCACAAAACTGAATTGGTAGAAAGTATAAGCAAAACTGTACTTATGATGAATGCGTTACGCATAAATATCCGCTAACGTTAGGCATTTGTGCTGTTGGGGACTTCATCTATTCGTCGCCCCCGGCGACAGCTGCCGAACGAAGAACTAAAGTAGAAAATATATTCTGAAGCTCAATAGTAAAAGTCAAGCTGGGACAAAAAGCTGAGCAGCGAACCGAACGATGAAACACGGTATTCGTCAGCCCCAATAGCACAAATGCTTTTGTTGTGGGCAGTTCTTCGGTATTGCTTGCTTTCAGAATGGGTCAGCATAGTCACCGTGAATTGAGAGTGTCACCCTGCTTGACAAATCAAATTCTGATATTCTTTCGAGTTTTTCTAAGGAACTTATAAAAGTTAGGTAATCGTCTCTGCCAATTTGTTTGTTTGATGTATCATACATTATTATTCCATCCACAACGTCATTTAAAACAACACCGCTTTCTTCGCCGTAAATTATATGAGTATTACCAGCCTCGTCTTTACCTTTAAATTCGCTTCTTGAAAAAAAAGTTACTTGCTTCTTGTTAAATGTCAAGACAAAATGATAGCCATTCTTTTTGAAATATCTTTTCACAATAGGTTCTTGATTAATAAAAATTACTATCTGCTGTTCCTTATTAAAAAACCCAATGAGCGGTCAATATTGAAAAGAAAAAGTTTCAGTTTTAGCATATTTTCTTCCATGAAGTCGGTTTCTGTAAAAAGGGTCTGGTATGAGCAGCCTGCATTTGTTTCTTGATAAACGACTTTTAGAGCCTCAGTCATAAAGGCATCGTCAGCAGCAGCGAAACCTAATCTTTTATTATTAGATTCCAACAACATAGTGTAAAGGGTCATTGTCGGTAAATCTACTTTGAAAAGTGGCCTGTTGTCTTTGTATTCAGAAAGCGGAACGCCAGCTTTCATCTGTTCTTCAATTTCATTAAAAAAGTTGTAGATGGGCTGGAAAATAGTTTCACTTATCGGTGATAATAGGTTTTGGTCATCTACTCCAATCTGTTGATAAGCCATAACACGATAAGTCGCCACTTGCATAAAAGCGTTTGTAAACTCTCTTATATCTCTTGTTCCTATTTTGTTGATTCTCGAATATGAGTTGGCATAGGCTTTTGCGGTTTCTCCGACTGAGCCGGGAGCAGTTTTTAGAAGTGTTTTAGTTTGGTAGTCCATTAATTTCTATTATTTAATATGGCTTGAAATCTTTTAAAGAGTTTGCGATTACTTCGAGCATTTTCTCTTGCGATGAGTCATGTTTAAATGTCCATTTTTTTGAAGATTCCTTGCCGAATGCCATCTTTAGTTGCCACATAATTTCAACAACGCCATCGCCTTCATTTATAATATATCTTTCAGCGGTTAATCCTTGTCCCGCCGAAGTAATTTCAATTCGCTCCCTTGTTACCAGAGTGATTTTTGAATCTGGCCATAACATAAAATTTTCAACTAATAACTTATACTTGTTTTGCATGCCACCATAAGTGTCAACCTGTGCTGCTAATTTTTTGTCACGATTCCAAAGCGTATAGAGAACTACTCCTAATATGACTAAAACAATAATAAATGCAATTGTCATAATCTAAATTTATGCAATTATGAAATGCGTTTAATCTTATCAAGCATCCAACTTACCATTCGTAATAAGGCAATTCTGAATTGTTCATACTCTGTTTCGCTAACCGGATTTTGTGTAGAAGGTGTTTGTATCAATGGAGTATGATAAATTGTATTAAATGATTTGTAAGCCTTGTAATTGTCTGTCATAATTAAGTGATGCGTTTCATTTACATAAAGACTAATTCTCGAATTCATTAAGTCCATTAGTTCTTTTACTGGCATATCAATTTTATAAGAGTTTGCCGCTGAAACCAAAAGTAATACATAGTCTTGTTGGAATTTGGGATACTCGTTTGGAGTTTTCTCTCTGACTGTTCTTAGAATAAGAGAAGAATTGAATAAGATAACTTCAAATTTCCCCTTGTCAGAAATGTCCTTGTAAGCTGTCTTGAGTTCTACTATTCCACCTTTTGCTAACATGAACATAGAATTTTGCTTCGCCATTCCACCAATTAATTCAGAGGCGACCGATTGAAGTGGTGTGATACCAAATTTCTTTTTTAAGTATTCAAAGATTTTAATGGCATCTTGTCGTGTTACCGCACTCTGTCGGTTTGAAAGAATTGATGTTACTATGGTGTCCTGCTGTTTAAACTTGTCCATGTAGAAAATAGCGGCTGCATGGAAGTATGTATTTTTTATTTCCTCTTTAGTGTATTTGAAATCAAGAAGTGCTCTGACGTCTTGCACTTCTTTTTCAACTTGTTCTTGTCCACCAGGGAAGAGTTCTTTATGAATGCCCTGTAATATTTCCTGCATCCTATCCTGTCCCTTAGGTTTTAGAAAGTCAAATAGTCCCATAAGATTGAGGTTTGGTGTATTAAAAATAGTGGTGGTCTTTACAAGGTCATGCTGGAAGTTTAGCACTGGTTTGTGAATTGCCCACAACGGTTAACGGCTTTGCGTAGTGGCGGCATTTTAGCTCTGCCGTTGATTAGAATTACTATCGTTCAATTTAGCACAAATGTTCAATAGAAATCCGTCACCCGCCATTACGCAAAGCAACCATGTAAAAGCGATAGTCTGAGCCGCCTGGATTTTGATGTAGTCCAATACTTTAATATTGGCTACTAAAACTAAAACTAAAATCTATGATGCAGTCTCAAACTATCACTATTCCAAAGTTATTTATTGGCATGGACATTCACAAGAAATCATGGTCGGTACACCTGCGCACGGATCTGTTTGATCACAAGGGCTTCAGTATGCCACCAGATCCCTCTAAACTGGTGGATTACGTGACCAACCACTTTAGTGATCATGAGGTAGCCCTGACCTATGAAGCGGGCTGCTGTGGCTTCACCGCCGCCCGGTACTTTTTAAATATGGGCTGGACCGTAAAAGTGGTCAATCCCAACGATGTGCCCCGGAGCGACAAACAACTGTACCAGAAAACCGATAAACTCGATTGCCGTAACCTGTGCCGGCAATTACAACAGGATCAGCTGCACGGGATTTATATTCCCACTGAACCCGAAGAACAACTCAAAAGCCTGTTACGACAGCGTAACCAGGTGGTCAAACAACTGCGTAAGGCAAAATCGCAGATTAAAGGGCTCTTACTCTTTCACGGCATTCGGGTGCCGGAGGAATTTGACAACCCCAACTGGAGCAAGGATTTTATGCAATGGCTGCAGGATATCAAATGGGCCTATGCAACCGGGTCGGCCTGTATGAACAGTAAACTGCGGATACTTGCCGTGCTCAAAAGCGAATACCTGCAGACCAGTAATGAACTGAGGGCCTGGTGCCGCAAACACCATAAGACCGACTACTATCTGCTTAAAAGCATACCGGGTATTGGTGGCCTGCTGGCAGCCGCCATCCTCGCTGAACTGGGTGATATCCGGCGTTTCAATAATGAACGCGAGTTCAGCAACTGTATTGGCGTGGTACCGGGGATCCATCAAAGCAGTGAGTCGGAAAACAAAATGGGACTGACACCACGCTGTAAAGCCTTACTCAGAAGCTATCTTATTGAATCAGCCTGGGTAGCCATCCGGACCGATCCAGAGATCCAGGCCTATTACCGAAAACATGCAGGCCGCAATCCTAAAAACGTGATCGTGAAAGTGGCCCATAAAATGTGCCGGCGCATCCTGTCGGTCGTCAAATCAGGAACGCCGTACCAGGTAAACTATAGTAAACTGAAAAACTGAACTAAATAAATAGATTCTTTAAAACTCATTCATCTTATATGGCATGACTACAAAACATCGGTGGTAGCATGAACATGTCTACATCACAAAGCAGGTGGCGTGCCATTATTTCTTTTATACCATACAGTTGCTGGTGGAATGCGGAGCAATCCGTATTACCACATATAGGAGCCGGAGTTTAGAGAAAAAGAAAAAAGAAAATTAAAATACATTTCGCAACGTCTTTAAATGATTTAACGGCGACAGCAGTGCTATGCCCACGGGCAGAATATAAAATCATTTAAATCCATTGCGACAAACTAAAAATATGTAATACCTTAGCAACCATATCACCTCCCGGGCGGACACTCCGAAAACGCTTTACATAGGAGCAACCATGTTAGACGCCATCGTCGTAAACTTTAATAGTCAATCTCAAATGTTCTTTATTTTTTAAATTCTTTTGATTTTCAATGATGTACTGATATAAGTCAGAATTAATAATTTTTCTTGTCCAGAAGTCCTCAACAAACAAAGAGTTTAGCTCTCCATTTAAAAAGTACTCATCATCTAGTCCCCAAATTAAATGGTCAGATTGCGTCCGATATCTTCTATTATAGCGGGTTGAAACATCTAAAA
>JBDHXS010000514.1:0-5067 GCA_039810845.1 Runella sp.
ACTGCTCGGGAGCCATGTAATGAGATGTACCTACGATATAACCTTCCTGGGTGAATTTGCGAGTGTATATTCCTTTGGCTATTCCGAAATCCAATAGTTTAGCAACGCTTTCACGATTGACTTTGACGTTTCCAGGTTTTAAGTCGCGGTGGATAATGTTTTGGCCGTGTAAATGTGCTACTGCCAGAACAATTTGTTCAAATATTTTCCACACAAAGGATTCGGGAAGGCGACCTTGGCGTTTAATAAGCTTTTCGAGGGTAATTCCTTCCACGTATTCCATAATAATGCAAGGGGTACCATTCTCAACAGTATATTCGTAAAGAGCAGCTATGTGAGCGTGTTGCACAGATGCCTGAATATATGCTTCATTACGAAATCTGGCGGCTTGGTCATTGCGGTAAAGTATCTTAACAGCAGCTTGGCGATGAGTGGTTTGGTGTCTTGCCATATACACTTCACCCATTCCGCCTGATCCCAACCATTGAGTTAAGACGTATCCCCGAATATGTTGTCCCAGTTGCATTTTCTTAATTGTTTGTACTTTACTTCTATTTCTTGCCAGTAAAAGCTGGAAATGTTTTTAACACATTTCCAGCTTTTGATATTTGTTATTATATGGCTCCTTTTATCAATTCCATGCCGTATTTGATGGGTACTCCGAAGGAGATAATTCCCTGACTGGCGTTTCCTCCACTGGCGTAGTAAAGACCGATTACGTTTCCTTTGGCATCAAACATCGGCCCTCCACTGTTGCCGCCACCTGTTGCATTTAAGTCCACTTGGTAGCTGTCTCCAAACGCTGATTGTTCGGTTGTAAATTCTGTTGAACTTTTAACAAGTTGCTGAATATGACCCGGAGAAGTAACGGGCGATGCCACATCAAATACTTCCGTGCTGGGTTTGAATGGGTCGTTAGATTTACGAACAATACGTGGTTGAGGTGCACCGCCCGGATAGCCCATCACAATGATTTCATGTCCAGGTTTTACTTCGTTATAGTTGTCAAGCATTTTGACAGGAGCCAATCCGTTCACGTCCACCTTTATCAACGACACATCATGGGTTTGAGAAGGGGTTATTAAACGAGCTTCGTAAGGTTGTGAAGTATTGGCAAAAACTACTCTTAAATATTTGTTACGACCTTGAACACGAGCAGGTTGCATGTCCACCATGGTAGCTTCGGAAGGTACCCATCCGCTTACGTATTCGGGTGCAACATCGGGAGTTTTGCTCAATACCATCTGCCCCTTTTTGTCAAATCCTTTTACGAGATAGCCAGGAACGTTGGTAAAACCAGTGTATCTTGTCATCCAGGCAGCTCCCACGTGGCGATTGGTCAGAATTTGTCCGTCAGCAGTGGCAACAAAGCCCGTACCTGTGCCTTGCGAACCAATTGGAAGGCCCATGCGAGACCGTTTTTTTGTAGTCAGGTAAGGCTCTATTCCTTTTTGAGTTTGAACAAACAATGGACGGTAAACACCTTGTTTATCTTGGGTATATTCATGGATAAGTTCTTCATTTTGAGATAATTCGTACAATTCCCACGAAATGTAAATTTTAACTACTTTGTCTTTATTAGCTTCGGCAATCGTTGCAACTGGAATCGGTTTGCCTGCTTCGATGGCCTGCGTCAGTTTTTTCATTTCTGCCTGAGACGCTTTTTGTTGTTCTACCAATGCTGTATTTACAGCGTTCGTTACGTTGGTAAGTTTGGTAGAAATTTCGGCTTGTGTTTCTTCCTGTTTTGCTTTATTTTGCTTCCAAAACACAAAGCCTAACGTACCAAAAATAACCATGGCAGCAGCCAAACCTGCCCAAAGTGTGCGGCTTGATTTTTTACGTTCATAGTTAATAACACGCTCAAATGTCTGTTTACCGATTCCGGTCTTTTCTGGATAGGAAGCTACTTCGGCCGGCACAAATTCGCTGGTTGGTTTTACGATTTCTACCAAGCGAGTTTGAGGCATCATTTCGGCGGGGCGAGGGTCAATATCAAAAACAAAAGCAGGACCGTTGTTGCCCAGCTGAATTTCATCGCCAGGAAAAAGTGAAGCAGTTCCTCTTACACGGGTTTTATTGATAAAGATTCCGTTGCGGCTGTTATTATCTACGACCGAAAACGAGAGGGGAGAAGAGGCTTCTTTTACAATTTTACCATGCTCACGGCTAACTACAGTATCTATTTCGGGGTCAAACTGAATGTCGCTTTCGGCAGCACGTCCCAAAGTCAATTCATTGTGGCCGTTGAAGTCAAATTCTTCTACTTGGTTGGCTTTTGCACCTACAAGGTGGCGAATTACGAAGTTTTTTGCAGGAGAGTTCATTGTCTTAATGTTTTTATGTTGTTTTTTGTTTCTGTTTTTTTTCTTGTTTGGATGATACAAAGTTCCCCAAAAAAGCGACGCTGGTAAATCCGGAAACCCCTACATTCTGACACATGAAAACCTATATTTTGAAGTATAGGAAAACCTGTAGAAGCACTGAAAAACGTAAAACCGAGAAACCGAAAAAGCGTTTTACACCCTGTTTGTATCACTTTTTCGGTTTCTCGGTTTATAAACTGTTCAGTTTCCCTTGCTAACCCAGTTGTGGTAAAACTGTAGCCGCCAGTCTTCCAATATTTAATGTACGGGCGTTAGAATCAATGATTTCGCTGTAAAGTCCGCCTTCAGCGTAGAGCGATTCGTGCGTTCCGCTACCAATAATTTCGCCTTCCTGCATTACATAAATCTGGTCGGCATCCATGATTTGGCTGATACTGTGTGAAATAATAAGCACAGTACGATCTTTTTTAATGGCATCAATACTGTCCTTGATTTGCTCGGCCGTAATGGCGTCCAGACTTGCCGTAGGCTCGTCCAGAAAAATAATCGGCGGGTTTTTCAGGAATAGCCGCGCTATGGCAATGCGTTGCTGTTGACCGCCCGACAGGGCTTTTGCTTCCGTTTGGTACCCATGAGGCATTTGTAGAATTTGCTCGTGCAGACTTGCTTGTTTGGCAGCTGCTATGATTTCTCCCTGCGTCGCATCAAGCTTACCGTAGCGGATATTTTCCTCGACGGTTCCCGAAAAAATGTGATTTTTTTGCATTACCAAACCCACGTTTTCGCGCAACCAATGCGGGTCGTAGTCTGATAAATCTCTGCCGTCGAGTTGTATGTTGCCACGATCAGGAGAATAAAAACCCGCCAATAGATTCATGGCCGAGCTTTTTCCTGCTCCCGACAAGCCCACCAAAGCCGTTGTTTTTCCAGGAGAAAGCTGAAGGCTGACATTTTTAAGCGCTTTTTTTCCGTTGGGATAGACAAAATCTACAGATTTCATTTCAAAATTTCCAACAAAAGGAAAATTAGAAATTCCACCCTGATGTACTAAATAACTATCGCTTTCAATCATCTCAAAAAAACCTTCGGCGTAAGTTAAGGCTTCGCTGTACTCGTCATAAATACGATGCAAGTGTCGCACGGGGGCCGAGACGTTGTTGAAAAGCATGATGTGCAGCAAGATTGCTCCAACGGTCATTTGTTGATTCAATACAAAATAAATTGTCACCACAAACACCATGATGATTCCCAATTGCTCAGCTACACTTTTCAGGCCATCAAAAAGATAATTGGTGCGGTGGTGTCTTACTTCACTGTCAGATAGATTCTGTGTAAGAACCTGTTGCCTTTTAGATTCATAACTCTCTCTTACAAAAGATTTTACCACAAAAATAGACTCAATTAAACTAAACAGTGTATTGGCTTTTTCTTCTCGAAAATTCTGAATATTGCGGCGAATCTGCTTTTGCCGTTTCGACTGCTCCCTACTGATAAGCGCATACAAGGGTAACACAATCGTAGCACAAACACCCACCCAAATATTTTTTTTGTACATTAAAGCCAACGCTAAAGCCGCATTGGCAAACATGGGGACAATGTCCACAAATAGGTTTTTGACTGTTTTTGTGAGGCTTTCAATTCCTTTATCAATACGCTTTTCGAGTTTTCCAATGGCATTTTGAGGCAATGCAAAAAAGGTCAGGTGATAAGATACCATGCGTTGAATGGTGTAGTTGTTCAAATCAGCTGCTAATCGAAACCGCAAGCGGTCACTAAGAAATTTTTGTCCTAATTGAATCAACAAACTCAAAATTTCTTTGCTGAACAAAATCAATACCAACCAGCCAACTACCATCCAAACGGTACTTCCTTGGGTTTTGTGTTCTTTCAGCATTTGTTGCACAGTATTGACCGTGTATTCCATCACAAGCGGTGTTACCTGCGCCAATAGTGCGCCAAACAGTGTCAACAGAAGTGCCCAAAGGAGGCTTTGGCGGTACTTCCGAACAAACGGCCAGAGTTTTTTTATCAATTGAATCGTGGACATGGAA
Organism: Runella sp.; assembly: GCA_039810845.1. Taxonomy (GTDB): domain Bacteria; phylum Bacteroidota; class Bacteroidia; order Cytophagales; family Spirosomataceae; genus Runella. The sequence continues at coordinate 4,379 of JBDHXS010000514.1, forward strand.
TTTAGGAGTGAGAATTGAGGAGATAGGAGTCAGGAGACAGTAGTGAGGATAAAGCTGCCTGTGCGGTCAGGAAACAATTTTTCACTCCCCACTTCTGACTGCTAATTTTACAGTTTCCGCATGAATTCACGGGTGTTGAGTGCTGCGTCAGACTCGTAGTCGTAAAACAATTCTACCATCGAAGAAACAATGTGCGGATCGTCGGTCAGGAACGCCGTTAGCTTGGAAGGACGACCGCTGGAGTTAGAGCCACTTCCCAAAATACAGACACAGAGCGTTTTCTGAATCCCAGGCTTGTTGTCGTTGGGAGTACTGATAAACAATTGAATAGGCAACGTCTTATTCACTTTCGTAACCCGTACCCCCAATTCCTGCATCTCACGCATGGCTTGAGCATGGTCGTTGTACAGTTGTCGAATCAGTACCGATTGTGCATCTGCCTCTTCCTGACCATTAGTAGCAATCATAAAACGGTTATGATGCGGCACTGATTCTTTCACGGCCATGGTGGCGTTGCTTCCGCTGCGATAAGTTTCAACAGAAACATGTTCATTGAAAATCTTACCTAAATACTTTAAAAAAGCGTGGCTGGCGCCTTCGTTTTGGTCGTTGAGCGTTACAAATTCCACGCGGGCATCGCTGCCGATTTTTTGGAGGTAAATGGCCGTTTCTTTCAGTTTATTTTCAAC
>JBDHXS010000515.1:0-5049 GCA_039810845.1 Runella sp.
TTACTTGGGTGCGTGCCTGTGCTCCTGTACCAAAAATAGCCAGAACAGTTGCATCTTTTCTCGCCAACAACTCGGTTGCCAATCCCGACGCCGCTCCCGTTCGCAAAGCGGTTAGGTATTCAGCATCTAAGAGTGCCAGCGGTTGCCCGTTTGTTCCGCCCATAACGAGCATCAGACCATGAATCAGTGGGAGATTTTGGGTAGGATTGTCCCTAAAGATAGTCACCATTTTTAGCCCTACTGCTTCGGCAGAGGGCAGATACACAGGCATAAATAAAGTTTGTGCGTTTTGTGCTGGTTGTGCCAAATTGACCCGTAAAGGTACGACCGCTTCACCCGCCGAAAGACTCCGAAACGCATCTTTCATTATTTCAATAGCTTCGGGCAATGTGACCACTTCTTCAACAGTTTGGCGAGAGAAATAACGGAGAGAGGTAGTTAATTTTGTCATTCTGAAAGAATCTAATCATGTATGATATTACCTCAAGAAAAACCCTTTTCCTAATTCATCGTCGGGGTCGAGTAAAAAGGTGCTTTTTCCACAAATGTGGGCGTTTCCTTCTACTTCAGGAATAACGGCGTCGTGCGGGCCAAACGTAGTTGTTGATTTGACCGATGCCACAAATTTACTACCTACAATACTTTCTATCACCATCGGCTGGCCTACTACCAATTCACCACGCGCATGATGCAACACTACTCGTCCGCTTACGCCCGTTCCAGTGGGGCTTCTATCTACTTCACCATCAGCAAAAATACATACATTGCGACTATCTGTATCTTCTGAATGCCCTTTCCCATAAAAAATCGTTCCATACAGAAAGCTTAAATCTGACTCAAAGGGATGGGTAATGTCAAACTTCTCCATGACCGCGTTTTTGATAGACATTCCTTTGTCAATCAACATCCGGTAATCGGCTGTCGTCATCCTAATTCCTAATTTGTCGGCATCTATATAAGCATAAAAAGCCCCACCATACACTACATCAAACGGCACTTCTCCTAAGTCTTTTATAAATACGGTTTGGTTTTTGAGTAGTACAAAAGAAGGAACGTTCTCAAATTTGACAGACAGAACACGACCATTATTTATATAGGCATAAGCTGTGATTAACCCCGCTGGAGCATCAATTTTTACCGTGGTAATCGGTTCAACTACCTGAATAAAGCCTGTTTCTATCGCTACCTTAGTAACAGCAATAATGCCGTGCCCGCACATAGAACTATAGCCTTCGTTATGTAAGAAAATTACTCCAAAATCGGCGTTTTCGGTTACAGGCTCGGTAATGATACAGCCATACATATCGGCATGGCCACGCGGTTCCCACATCAACGCTTTACGCAAATAATCAAGACTTTCTTTCAGATAAGCCCGTTTTTCAAGGATGGTATGGCCGTGGATAGTCGGTAAGCCTCCTGTAATAATTCGTAGAGGCTCACCACCTGTGTGGGCATCGATGGATGTGATTTGGAGCCAATGGGTAGGAGGACTCCAGTTATTGAGTTCGATGAGTCGTTCGGAAAAAGAAACCATAAAAACAATCTGGTGCTTTACTATTTTTGAAAGTGAGTCGAAATAACTAAATTTCGGACTCTTTCCTAAAAAAAATTCAAGATGAAGACAGGTATATTTCAATTTAGCTTACTCATTGCACTTTTAATAAGTTTTCAATCTCTGGCGCAATATGGTTATGGGGGTGGCTATGGGGGCTACGGTCGTAACAGCGCGCTGAATCAAATGCCCCAAACGCCCAGGAAACCCCTCACTTCTGATCAAATAGCAGAGGAACAAACAAAGTGGATGACCAAAAAACTAAAACTTACTGAAGACCAATCAATATCGGTTGAAATGGCCAATTTAGATCATGCCTTGCGTTTAAGCGATTTTCAAGACGCATACATGAAAACCCACGCCAACGTACGACCTTCTCCACAGGAAATTCAACAAATAAGGACAACCGTGGAAAAATGGCAAGCCGAAAAAGAAGCTAAATTTCAGACAATTCTGACTCCTGAACAGTGGGAGATTTATCAAAAGAAAAAGAAAGGAATGCCCCATACGACCAATTAGCCCTTGATTTAGCCAAATCGCAAAGGGTTAAAAGCATTGATATTCATTTCAGGGTCCTTGCCAGTCACTACTTCTGAAACGAGTTTACCAGTAGCTGGCCCCAAGCTAATTCCCATCATCCCGTGTCCTGTGGCAAGAGTGAGGTTATCAAACCCTTTTACTCGGCCAATGTAAGGCAGGCCATCGGGTGAACAGGGACGCAAGCCGCTCCATACTTTTTCTTTTTCAGGAAGAGCAGCCTCAATTTCGGGGTAATAATTGTTAATTCCCTGCACAATCCCCCTGACCCTGTTCATGTTGATGGTTAAGTCTGTTCCTGCAACTTCCAGCGTACCAGCAAAACGTAAATCGCTGCCCATGGGTGTGGCAGTAGCACGAGCTTCGAGCATGATGGCGGGTACTTCGATATTATTTTTTATGTTTTTAAGCATAAAACTGTATCCTTTTCCTCCTTGTAAAGGCAACGAAATGCCCAATTTTTCCGTCAAAATTGGTGACCAAGCTCCTGCGGCAACGATGAGTTCTACTGTTTCGTATTTGCTATTTCCCGTCTGAATAGCTGCTATTTTATTGGCTTTTTTCTCAAAACCAACAACTTCTTCGTTTTCCAGTACTTTTACACCCTGTTTTTTTAAATATGATAATAGATTCTTAATCAACAAATTGGGTGTAATATGAGCATCACCTGGGTAATACACCCCTCCCCTCACATCTACCCGGACATGAGGCTCAAGGGCTTGTACCTGTTGGCCATTAAGGATTTCTGCTACCACGCCTGCACTGTTGGCCAAATGCGCTTCTTCAGCCATTTCATGTTCGGTATCGGCATTTTTGTATAACATCAACAATCCGCGCTCATGCCACCCAAAATCCACATCCCCAGAAGTAGCCAATTCCTGAAACAACTTTTTACTTAATAAACTGATGTCTCTTAAAATAGGGATAGAGCGCTGTACGTGTTCTTCGGTCGAATGTTTCCAAAACAGCATCCCCCAGCGCATCAAATCTAAACTTAATCTTGGTTTTACATAAAAGGGGCTGGTGGATTTGAGCATCCATCTCAGGCCCTTGGCAATCATGCCTGGTTGTGCCAAAGGAACGATATGACTCGGTACAATCATGCCCGCATTGCCAAAAGAACAGCCGTCAGAAAAATTTCCCTGTTCAATAATAGTGACTTTATGGCCTGCTTTTTGAAGATAGTAAGCTGAAAATAGGCCGCTTACACCACCTCCGATGATTGTAACTGAGTTCATTCTTGAGTCGTTTGGGACAATAAATTTTTAGAGGCAAAGTTACGATGCTACATTTAAGTTCTGATAGGCTGTTTTTGATGAATTTTGATGAAATATTAGCTTTTGTAACGAGGTCATTTATAAAAAAACTTGCTTTGTTCAGATTTATCGTATTTTTGTACACTTCATTTTTATTTGTCAGTCATGAAATGCTAATCAAACGCTGGTTAACCAACGGGTTTATCGCGGCCATGTTGGTTTTATGGGTAACGAAAGCATCGGTAGCGCAGGTGTATCATTTCCAGCACTACGATATTTTTTCGGGGTTGGGGCAATCGCAAGTTTCCGACATCGAACAAGACCGCTTTGGTTATATATGGCTTTCTACGCGTGGTGGTGGCCTTTCGCGCTTTGATGGTTTGCATTTTACTACTTACCGTAAAGAAGACAATCTCCCTGCCAACAATATCCTTTCGCTCGAAATTGATGCCAAAGGCCTTATGTATATTGGCACGCCCTTTGGTCTTTCGGTATATGATGGCAAAAAGACACGCCCTGTTCGTTCGCCTAACCGCGAGCCTTACACGGTTTCGTCTGTCATTGGTGACCTTAAAGGAAATGTATATGCCATTTGTAATGCCAGTCAGATAGGACAGCTTGTGGATGATAGCCTCATCTTTTTAAAGAAAAACAACTCCATACGTCCTTCTTTTTTTAGTGATATTTCAATTAATCGTAAAGGCGCGTTAATGGTTTCGACTTTCGGTGGGGAAATTTTTGAGATTACGTCTAAAGGACTCGAACGCCGTTATTCCGTTTCTACTGATTTGGTTGTGCGAAGTGTCTTGTTCGACTCCAAAGATAGCCTTTGGCTGGGGACAGAAGCGGGTATTTTTAGAGTTTCTACCAAAAATTCCACTATAAAAAACACTGATTTACAACTCATTAGTAAGGAATTAACTTATGAAATGACTGAGACTTCTGATGGTAGTATTTGGATGGGATTAGTAGCGGGGGGTATGCGTTATCAGAAAGGGAAAACCTTGAAATTTGGTCCCCAAAATGGTTTTACCAATTTTCTGGTAAAAGGGTTACTGGAAGATCGCGAAGGCAATATTTGGTTTACAACCGATGGCGACGGAGTCTATAAGTTCATCAATCCCGCGTTTACCAGTATCAATTCTACCTCAGGATTAAGTGGAAACACCGTTTCTTGCCTTGCTCTTGATCCTTCGGGTAAGCTTTGGATTGGCTATTTTGATGAAGGAATGGACATTTGGGATACTAAAACCAATACTCCTTTGCCTATCCCAGCCCAACTTCGCAACAGGCGAGTCAATTGTTTATCCATTGATAATGAAGGGAATACGTGGGCTGGATTAGCAGAACCAGGTGTGTACAAAATTTCTAAAACCAAAACAGAATATATTCCGCTTGATGGGCATCTTTCTTATCAGGGAGTAGTTTTGCATTTGCAAGCTGGCAAAGGAAAAGAAATGTGGATTAGTACTTCCAACGGTGTACTGCTTCACGATGGAGAGAAAATCACCCATTTTAGCCAAAAAGAGGGCTTAAAAGGACAATTTGTGAGGAGAACGTTGCATTTATTGTCTGGCGAAACGATTACTTCAGGACCAAGAGGTTTAAACTTAATTCGTAATGGTGTTATCTCTGATTTTGATTATGAAAAAGAATTGGCCTCTTTTCCTGCACTGAGTATGGCTCAACGGCCTGATGGACTCT
>JBDHXS010000516.1:0-5041 GCA_039810845.1 Runella sp.
TGCGGCAGGTTATGAGGAAAGCAAATTGGTGAATAAGTGCCAAGACGGTACCCCATGTTCGGAAGAAGAGCATCAGCAAAACCGTCGTACGGAAATTAAAATTTTGAGTTTGTAAAATAGATGTTTGTAAGGTTGTAGCTTAAAGGCGGAGGTTCTTCATGGACTTCTGCCTTTTTTTGTTGTGTTTGGGAAGGTCTTATTCACTACGCAGTTGCTCATTTTCTTTTAGCAGTCTATCGTTTATCTTCTCCAGCCTTTGGCAGCGTTCGGCATATTCTTTGAGCATGAGCCGCAATTCTTCTGTATCTGTATCTGTATCTGTATCTGTATCTGTATCTGTATCTGTATCTGTATCTGATACCAAATAAGATAATTTGAGGCTGAGGATTTTGGCCAATGCCCGAAGTTGTGGAATGGAAGGATAGGATTTGCCTTTTTCCCAGTTATTGATGGTAGGCTGGCTTACTTTTATTTTCGCGCTTGTCTCCAATTCCAATGCCACCCATTCCTGCGTTTTTCCCAGTTCGTAACGCCGTTTGCGCAATTTTACTCCAAGGATATTGTCATTCATACACTACGCTGTATTAGATTTTGTTTGATGGCTATTTTAATCAAAAAAATAATCCCTCCCTGTCGTTTATCGCTGGGAGTTTTTTATCTAACTGTCGTGTAGGGTATTGTGTTGTATATGCGAATAACGCAAAAAAACTCAAAAGAGCTATATTATTTTTAAAAAATTTATCAAATGGTCAAAGTAGTAGTATTTTAAGGAGTATTTGAATTATTTTATCAGGATTTCTGATAATATTATCAAAAATCCTGATAAGACCCTATAAGAAGATTGGTTAGGTTTGTGCTACCTAAACAGCAGATAGAAATGTCTTTTTTACCATTTTCTCAAAACATAACCTCAAATTTTTATGAAAAAGTTAAAATTTTTTTTCGTTATCATATTACTAACATGTAACAGTGTAGGAGCGCAATTAATACCTCCTCTTATGCCATGTTGTTGTAGAATTGTACCTGATCCAGCGACCGGATACTTTTTTATTATTGTTGGTTGCAATCCTCTTTACTAAACTGTTGCCCCGAATATGGTTTTAACTTTACTTACTCGCATCTTTATACTCCACAAGGAGTAAATACGGGCGTTCAAGTCTATTACGCTAATCCAGAATTAATAAGCTCACAATGTCCCTCTTGTTCTCTTCCTGTTTAGTTTTAATTATTATAAATGATTTAAAATTATGAAGACTTCAATTTACTTTCTTTTTATCCTAACTATTATGGGTGCATGTCATCCTAATGGAATAGAGGTCACTTCGGCCAATAGCCCTAAAAATCAATCAAGTGCGCAATATTTAAAACTTGCGTTTGAGCAAGGTGATTTGAACTCCTTGATGAAGATTAATCTTCACGGAAGAACCTTAGAACACCCCGATTATATGTCCCTTGTAACAAAAATGTACAACAGCGGGGTATTAGTAGTCCCTGCTGTAAAGAGTGGAAAACGCGCTGAAAACGCTACTGGACCACTATGGAGAGATAAAGATGAAAAAATAAGGTCTTTTTTAAATGAAAATAAAGAGGATTCCCATTATTCATTTTTACGACAATTTTGTGCACTTGACGTAATAAGGAAAACCGAGCTACTAACTGATAATAGTGATGATGCATTGAGTACACTAGGTTATTACATAGATATCCTTGCTAAAGAGCAAAATATAAGCCCTGCATTTTTCTATCAAGGCCTCAAAAAATTAAAAAATTATTGGCCAAAACAACAGTTTAAATCTACAGTAGAATTGGCTATAAAAGCCAGCGAAGAGGCAATACGTCAAAATCAGGAAGGGATACAAAATTTTGAGAAAGGTGTAAAAAAAGGCCATCCAGAGTTTCTTAAAAGCGCTTTTTATGCTGACCAAATGGACGCTTCAAAAGAAATTGACAGGCAATATCTGTTTTATATAAAACAGATGAAGGCAATGATATAGAACAATGTAGTATATTGAGTTTTGTATAAAGCGGGCTTTTGAGAAATTAGGCAACTAGGAGTTATGCCTTAAACGCTACTGCCGAAATCGTAACCGAAGATTTGAGTATTGCAGAGCGGATGTTTTACGAAATCAGGAAGATGTTGAGATAGGTAAAAGAGTAATTTGTACGTAGGCAGAAGTTCAAGAAGAACTTCTGCTTTTTTTGTGGTGTTTGGCAAGATTCCTGCTTTCTTTTGCGTTGATGAATGAATCAACCAACAAGAGGAACTTTTATGAAAAAAATAAATTATCTACTGCTTACGGCCTACTGCCTATTGCTTATTACGTACCATGCCCAAGCCCAGCGCGAAGTGCAGTATTCGCAATATTTGGTAAACCCTCTGGCTATTAATCCTGCCGCTACTGGGATTCGTGAAAACTTTCACTTCAATGCCGTTTTGCGTCGGCAGTTTATTGTGGGTGTGCAAACTTTACCTATTACGCAGTCGTTTGCAATGGATGGAACCGTCGGTAAAGGCAAAGTCGGCTTAGGGTTGCAAGGTCTCAACGACCGTGTGGCCTTCAATACGGCGGTTTTTGGAAGCATCAGTTATATTCACAAGATTTCCGATTTTCAGAAAATTTCAATCGGTGCTTTAGGTGGTATCAATGTTTTACCTGCTCGTGATATTCTCAATACAGGCGGAAGTATCAACAAAGCCCTGGCCAGTGCTGGGGTGGGAATTTATTATCAGGACGAAACATTTTTTGGGGGAGTATCTATGCCCGAAATCCTTAAACAACAATATGGTTACAATAACACCAGTGGACTGCTCAACTACCAGCGTCCTATTTTTGTGCAAGTGGGTTTACAAACCGACCTCAATGATGACCTTAAATTAATACCCTCTCTACTGGTTACCAAGCCTGAAAATGGAAAAGTGAGAGCTGATTTGAATGCTATTGCTCACTATAAAAGTCGTTTTATGGCGGGTATTTCACTGCGTTTGAGTACCACAACCTACGTTCAGGCACTCCTTGCATACGACCTTTCTAAAAATATACGAGTGGGTTATACCTACAATTCAAGGCGTGTAGAAGATTTTTATGGACAAACCAGCACCCTCTCAGGTGTAGGAAGAAGTGTCCACGAAATAGTTTTTACGCTTCAGCCGAATCCTCGTTCGGAGTAGATTTTTAGGAAATCTATATGACTTTTGCAATGAATTACAAATTCATAAGCTAACTTTGCCCGATTGAAACTAAGTGATTTCCAAATGGAAAAATACTCATATATAGCGAATTCGGAAGCAGCGTACATTGAAGAGTTGTACCAGCAGTTCCAACAACAACCCGACGCCGTTGACCCCAGTTGGCAACGCTTTTTTGAAGGTTTTGAATTCTCGCTCAAATACGGAGAAGGTAAGCCTGCAAGTAATGGAAATGGTGCACCATCCGCCGAAAAGTCTGTTTCTGCGCATCATACCCGCAAAGAAATGGAGGTAGTACACCTTATTAGAGGATACCGCCAACGAGGCCATTTGGCTTCTCAAACCAACCCTTTAGGCCCTCGGAAAAATCGCTTTCCTGAACTGGACTTAAAAGACTTCAATCTTTCTGAGAGTGACTTAGATACTGTCTTTGAAGCGGGTATTGAGGTGTTTGGACGTGCTGCTACCCTTCGCGAAATTGTTACGGCACTTCAAAAAGTTTATACTGGCAAGATAGGATTTGAGTACCAATACATCCGCGACCGCCAAGTAAAAAGTTGGCTTCGGAAGAAAATAGAAAACGAATACCTCAACTTCAATCCAAGTATCGAACAAAAAAAACGCATTCTTGAAAAACTTAACGAGGCCGTTACGTTCGAGAACTTTTTGCATACTAAATTTTTGGGCAAAAAACGTTTCTCTCTCGAAGGTGGTGAAGCGGCCATTCCAGCGTTGGACGTGGCCATCAACCGTGGGGCCGAATTGGGTGTGGAAGAAGTGGTAGTTGGAATGGCCCACCGTGGTCGCCTCAATGTATTGACCAATATCATGCACAAACCTTATGAGCAAGTATTCAACGAGTTTGAAGAAAATGTGGTATTGGACGAATTCAGTGATGGTGATGTAAAATACCACATGGGGTACGAGAGCCAAATTGAGACGCCAGAAGGCAAACGCGTGAGCTTAAAGTTAATGGCTAATCCTTCTCATTTAGAGGCCGTCAACCCCGTAGTAGTAGGCTATGCCCGTGCCCGAGCCGACGAACACTACAACCATATTCCTGGTCAAGATAAATATGATCCTGTATTGCCTATCTTGATTCACGGTGACGCTGCCGTGGCAGGACAAGGTATTGTTTATGAAGTAACACAAATGTCGAACCTTCCTGCCTACTATACAGGAGGAACTTTGCATTTTGTCATTAATAACCAAATTGGTTTTACGACCGACCACGAAGACGACCGTTCGTCGATTTATTGTTCGGATATTGCCAGAATTGTGGATGCTCCTATTTTCCATGTCAATGGTAATGATCCCGAAGCAGTGGCGTTTGTGATGAAAGTAGCGGTAGAATTCCGTCAAGAGTTCAATCGAGATGTATTTGTAGATATGGTATGCTACCGTAAATACGGCCACAACGAGTCGGATGAGCCGCGTTTTACTCAGCCAACGATGTATGCCAAAATTGCCCAACAACTCAATGGGCGCGATTTGTATTTGAAAGTGCTGACAGAACGTGGAGAATTAGATGCGCAAATTGCCGATCAAATGCGGGCTGAACTCGAAGGTGAATTGCAAGATTTATTACAAAAAGTAAAACAAAAGCAACTACTTTACGAACGCCCTAAATTAGAGCGCGACTGGGCTGAACTGCGTCGTTCGGTGCCCGAAGATTTTGACGAATCGCCTGCAACAGGTATTTCTAATGATTTAGTTGAAAAAGTGGGTAAAGCGCTCACGTCATTACCTGAAGGTTTTAAGGCCATTAAGCAAATCGAAAAAGTAATCGAAGAACGCAAGCAGATTTTTGCAGGAGAAAAACCTCTCAACTGGTCGGCAGGTGAGTTGTTGGCC
>JBDHXS010000517.1:0-5022 GCA_039810845.1 Runella sp.
ACGCGGAATTATTCCCAACACGCAGTTGAATATCACCAACCTCAATACGTCGTTTGGTTATAATTTTTCAAAAAAACTACGTTTTGAAAGCACTATCAACTATAGCCGCCAATACACCCCCAATATCCCTGACGTGGACTATGGCCCTAACTCCCTCATTTATAACTCCATCATTTGGGGAGGAGCCGACTGGAGCATTGACGACATGAAGCAACTTTGGCAACCTGGCAAGGAAGGTGTGCAACAAATCTATGCGGAATATCAGCGTTACAACAATCCTTGGTTTACGGTAAAAGAGTGGTTACGTGGACATTACAAAAACGACATCTATGCCTACGCACTTGGTAAGTACCAAATTACGGATTATCTAAATGCACAAATTCGTACCCAAGTCACGACTTATGACATTCTTCGTACCGAAAAAATGCCCTACTCGGCTACCTCTTATGGCCGTGAAGAAGCCCGTGGCGACTACCGCGAAGACCGCCGAAGCCTTTGGGAAAACAATACCGACGCGTTGTTGAATTTTGATAAAGAAGTAGCAAAAAACATTACCGTCAAAGCTTCAGTAGGAGCAAGTATGCGTTTGTTCCGCTATAATTCAAACTTTGCTTCTACCGACTACCTCAACGTACCGGGTGTTTATAGTTTCTCCAACTCACGCAACCCCGTCCAAGCCTACAACTTTGCGGCTTACATGAAAGTGTTGAGTGGATATTACTCCGCTGATATTTCTCTGAGCAAATACGCCAACCTTTCGGTCACAGGTCGTTGGGACAAAACCTCTACTTTGCCTTCCAATCGTAACGTAGGGTTCTATCCATCCGTAGGTTTAACTACCGTAATTTCTGACTACGTGAAATTACCCGATGCCATTACTTTCTTCAAACTCCGTGCGTCGTTTGCTCGCGTAAAAGAAGCCTTTACCCAAGCCACCATCGGTGTACCACCCAATACCCCAGTATTTTACGGAAACAACTACAACTCTTCATACGACGGGCCAAGTTATGGTACAACGGTTGCTTACAGCATTTCTCGTCCTTACAACAACGAAGCCGCTGCCTACTATTCTACTCGCCTCGTTGACCCCAATATCCAACCTTCTACCCGTACCAATTACGAAGGAGGCTTAGAAATGAAGTTTATGAACAACCGCTTAGGGTTAGACGTCACCTACTTCAATTACTTAGATGGCCCTCAAATTTTCGGCTTAACTCTACCTGAATCAACAGGTTATGGAGCACTCACCACCAATGGTATCAAAACCCAACGCAAAGGCTTGGAAATTGCACTTAGTGGTAGCGTGCTAAAAAGCAACTCAGGGCTTAATTGGGACATTTTGGCTAACTGGTCCACTTGGCAAGAAACCCTCAAGGAAATCTATGGTACGCAAACACGCCTCAACCAGTTTTATAAAATCGGTGACCGTTTGGATGCGTATTACGGAAGGGCCTTTGTAAGAACAGAAGATGGTCAAATCGTAAACGACGCAAGTGGCCGCCCAATTTATAATCCTGTGAATCAATTCTTGGGTTATACCAACCCTGATTGGACGTTTGGTTTCCAAAACAAGTTTAGTTACAAAAACCTCAACTTTAGCTTCCAGTTCGATGGACGTGTGGGCGGTGTAATCGAAAACTACATCCAAAAACAAACTTTCCGCGGCGGTCGTCACCAAGCCACAGTTGAAGGGGCTATGGGCGAGGCACGCTTGGCCGATACGCAAGGTAAGAAAACTTGGGTAGGCGAAGGTGTTGTGTTAACAGGCGGCACGATTAAATACGACCCCGATGGTTTGGTAACGAACTATGGTGAGTTGAAATTTGCCCCTATGTCTTCGACTAATGCTACTTATTTACAAGATTGGATTAGCCGTTATTATAACTCAAATGAGGGCAACATGATAAACCGTACGTTTGTCAAACTCCGCGAAGTACAAATTGGCTACACGCTCCCTGCGGGTTTACTTGGCAAAAACATCAAACAAGCCACCATTTCATTGGTAGGACGTAACTTACTATACTTTGCTCATTCTAAAGATTTAGATGTAGAGCAATTTGTAAATTATTCTGACCGAGGATCATCATTACAGACACCTACCATGCGCCGTTATGGGGTCAATATCAATTTCACTTTCTAAGAAATTGCTGATGACAAACTGTAAATGAAAAATAATCCTTTTTACAAAAAACTTTAAGACGATGAAAATCAATAAAATATATTTCATTTTTGCCATTGCAGCTATGACCATGAGTAGCTGCCAGACTTTCCAAGAACTGGAAACTAACCCCAACGTACCCGCAAGTTCGCCTGCTAACTTGGTATTCAATGGTATTCTCAATAGCATGACCGAACGCCCCTGGGGAAAGGAAACCCGCTGGAATCAGTTTTATACCATTAACTACAACTATTATGGTAACAACGAATACGACTGGACAACTTCAGGGACTTATTTTGATGCCCTAAAGAACGTAATAAAGATGGAAGAAGAAGCCAAAAAAGCGACAGGAAAAGACCTTAACCCTTATTCGGCATTAGGTAAATTCTTCAAGGCGTATTTCTTTGTTTGGATGACCCAACGTATTGGTGATTTGCCTATGAACGAAGCCCTCAAAGGCACCGAAAACACCACTCCCAAGTACAACACCCAGAAAGAAATCTATGCGCAGTCGCTCAAATGGCTTGATGAATCTAACGATGACTTGGCCAAGTTGATTGCAGCGGGTGATATTTCACTCCAAGGCGATATTTACCTTAGCAACAACCTACGAGTTTGGCAAAAAGTAGTCAATACCTACAAACTTAGAGTATTGATTTCGTTGAGTAAAAAAGACAGCGACGGTGAGTTGAACGTAAAGGGGCGTTTTGCAGAAGTACTCAACAACGCCACCAAATTCCCAATTATGACAGGTATGGGCGACAATATGGCTTATAAGTACAACTCTACTTACAACAAATACCCCGTCAATCCTGATAACTTTGGTTTTGATGCTACCCGTCAGCAAATGTCTTCTACGCACATTAATTTGTTGAAAAATACCAAAGACCCACGTTTGTTTATGGTGGCCGAACCTGCCGAAGCCCAGCTAAAAAAAGGTTTGACTCAGACTGATTTTGCTGCTTTTATAGGTGCCAACCCTGCCGAAAGTTTGGATGATATGTCAACTAAGGCATTACGTGGTGAGTACTCCTACATCAACCGTAACCGTTATTATAAAAACTACGCACCCGAGACCACCATCCAAATCGGCTACATCGAAATGTGCTTCAACATCGCCGAAGCCATCAATCGTGGTTGGGCTACGGGTAGCGCAGAAGATTGGTACATCAAAGGTATCCAAGCATCACAAGGATTCTTTGACGTAAAAACGGGCGACGTGAGCGTAACCCTCGAAACCCGCAACGGGGCAGTCGTGTCGTCGGCAGGCTACGTAGTCAAATTCAATTGGGCAGACTTCTATGCACAGCCCTCGGTAAAATATGCGGGCAATACGGCTGCGGGTCTGGAGCAAATCTTAAATCAAAAATATGTCGGTTTCTTTATGAATTCGGGAATGGAAGCCTTTTACAACTGGCGTCGTACGGGTATTCCTACTACTTTTGCCAAAGGAGGCCCTGGTACTGGAAACTCTGGAACCATACCGCGTCGTTGGCTGTATCCAAATTCTGAACGTATTTATAATTCAACCAATTACGCTGCGGCAGTTCAATCTCAATTTGGTAAAACCAGTGAAAGCATCAACGATGATTTGTGGATTCTAAAATAATTTTATCCCTGATAGGTTAAAATGTGAACAATAAAGCGGGGGAATTTTTTCTCCGCTTTATTCCTTTTTAAATACTTCCTCACGCTCCAAATCCCCTTCGTCATGCGTTTTATTTTCCTCTTTTTTTCTCCACTGCTACTCATAGCACAAGTTCGTACTGTCAAAACGCTACAAGTACCAGGTCGAGCTGAATTTTGTAAGATTGATACTACAGGCGGGTATTCAGTCTTGCCAAGTGGACGGCGGGTTACGCCTGCGGGTACCGTGGTACGCATCACTAACGACCCTTTTGGATTGGCTGTTAGTCCCAATGGACAACACATCGTTGCGCTTCACAGTGGTGTATTGTCGCTGATGCCTGCTGCAAACCCTTCACAAGTAGTAAGAATCCCCAGTTATGACAAACAAATTCCTGACCCGTTCAAGGGCGCATCTTTTCTGGGTGCGGTTTTCTCGTCAGATTCAAAGCTGGTCTATTTGAGCGGTGGCGACAAGGGAACTATTGTGATATTTGACGTAGAAAAACAAATCAAAACTGCCGAAATATCATTGAATCAGCCCATAAATGGGCAAAATTTTGAGGAAAGTTTTACTTCCGATTTATTGCTTCATCCTTCTAAAAATGAATTGCTCGCCCTCGACCGTGCTCATTTTCGTATGGTCAGAATTGATTTGAACAACCATAAAATTACGGCAACTATTCCCGTTGGGCGACAGCCTTTTGGACTCACGCTAAGCCCTGACAACAAATACGCGTTTGTCGCTAATGTAGGTCTGTACGAGTATCCGTTGGTGCCAGGAGTTACGCCCAAAAACAAAGACACGATGATGTTAAAATTCCCCCCTTACGGAGCATTTACCAAAGAATCCGTTGAAGGCGTAGAAGTGGAAGGTCGTAAAATCCCAGGGTTAGGAAGTCCGCTTGCTCCCGAAGCCATGAGTGTATGGATGATTAACTTGAGCAACAACAAAGTAACGGGCAAGTTTAAAACGGGGCATCAAATTGGTGAAATGATTGAGGAAGCCGAGGTGGTGGGCGGTGCAAGTCCTAATTCGGTAGTGGTAAGTAAACAATTTGCCTATGTTTCCAACGCCACCAACGATAATATATCAGTGATAGATTATAAAACACGCAAAATCGTTGGGCATATTTCGCTCAAGGTTCACCCCAGCATTGACAAATACCGAGGCTTGATGCCCTTCGGTATGGCAATTTCCAAAGACGAAAAAACGCTCTACGTAGCGTTGTTAGGTT
>JBDHXS010000518.1:0-5020 GCA_039810845.1 Runella sp.
TCGTAAAAGAGACCTATCGAAATCATTTAAATCATATTACTCAAGTTTGGTTAATTGTTTGTGGATTGGTAAACCTAAATATTTAAATAGTTATATTTATTTAAGAAAGAGGTCTAATAAAGGTTGGCAAGGTATGACATCCTGTATCTTATCTGGTCCATATATAATTGCACCGATTCAAAGTAGTGCAGGTCAATTTACTGGTGGTGGGCTGATTCCGTCAATGATAAAAGTTGGAAACGGATACTTAATAAACATAAAGGAGGGTAGTTCCATACCACTTTCAAAAAAAGTTTTAAAAGAATTATTAAAGAAGCACCCTACTCTTATGTCAGAATATGCTGACCAGAATTTAATGGATTCCGCAGTCGACATTATTGACAAAATTAACCAGATTGAAAGAAAAGAGTAATCTACTGCTAAAAAGGTATTGCCAAAAGCGGCGGGGCTGCCCGTGCGAACTGACAGAAGTAATTCAATTAAACGGTCGTGCTGAAAATTCCTACCTCTGGCAATACCCAAGCCGTTAGTCAAAATTAGGGAATACAGTTATTCAAATTTGAATGCTTTAAAACTTCTCCACGTTTGTGATTTTTAGAAAATCTACCTTAGACGACCTTCAATCCATTCAACAGCTTTACCAAACGGTGGCTCGGATTTCGGGCGGTATTGCCCGCAAAGAACACGAGATTTCGGAAGCCTATATTTATAACTTTTTGAGCAAGGCATTGGTCAATGGCTGCTCAATGGTGGCCGAAGATAACGACCAAATTTGGGGCGAAGTACATACCTATTCGTTTGGCATAGAATGTTTTACGCACCTCTTTGGAGATACTACCATCTGCGTTCACCCCGATTGTCAGGGAAAGGGTGTAGGCAAGCAGTTGTTTTCAACTTTGTTGGAATACGTGATGCACGAACGGAGGGATATTTTGCGGGTAGAACTGCACGCCCGCGAAAGCAATCCTAAAGCCATTGAGTTATACAAAAAACTGGGCTTTACAATAGAAGGACGCGCTTTGGGGCGCGTCCTTGACCCAGACGGCAGTATCGTGGCTGATGTGCCAATGGGTTGGCTAAATCCAAATTTCCTAAAAGAGTTTCCGATTCAAATCAAAACCTGAAAGGTAATCGCTGACGGTTTTGACAAACATTCCGCCCAAGGCACCATCTACCACGCGGCGGTCGTAGGAGTGCGAAGTCATCACTAAAATTTCGACCGTAACGATGGATGGTGTTTGTTTAATCAGTAATTATCAATTAAGCGATTTGTATAGTATTATTTTAAATTTGAATTCGGTTGGCTATCTGTTTTTCAAACGATTAACAGTTAACCGTAGCGGCGTGCCGAATTTAACCATTAACAGTAGCTTGCCACTTATCATGTCTATCTAAATTTCGGACAACATCATAGAATAATACTAAAACTGTACTACAAATGCTCCTTTTTGTCCTACAAAATACCATGGCAAGTGATGAGCCGTTGCTTGCTTTTGGAGCGTATCCAGTACGTAAAATTTATTAGAATTGTCGAAAATGAGCTTTTGATTCCCAAAAACAGTACGCAATTGCTCCGATTTTCGAAAGGCGGTGTTCCGAATTAATACAAAATCAGCGACCAAAGGAATAGCTTCTGTAATTGGCTTTTCGACGAGCAAAATTTTGCGTCCTTGCCAGACAATCAGCTTTCCGAAAGGCAATGTTTTTAGTAGTTGCGAAGACAATTCCATCAATTCTGGTTTTATATCTTGGATGCCCCGTTCGGTATAGAAGTTTTTGAGATAAAAATTAAAGGGTTTATTATCTGACTGAAAAAAGGCCGAATCAGCAACTAATATTCCCTTACGATTTTCAATCAGACTAATGGCGGTTTGACGCGGCACAGCATGGACGACCAACCAACTTTGTTTGTTAAACTGTTGAATTTCATAAACTTGTATAGCAAACAAAACCAAACTTGCTACGCTAACTCCCCACCACCAACGAACATCACGGTAATAAACCAACGCCAATAGGAGCCCAATAATACCATAAATCAGTAGCAACTCTATCCAAGAAAGCGATAAGCCACTCAAAACCGCATAAGGCAGTTTTTCTGTTCCAATTACAATTTGGTTGAGCAACCATGTAATACCCGTCAATAACCAACCCAAAACATTTGAGACAAGCGGAATCCAAGAAAAAGCAATCGTTGCAAAAGCCACAGGAAGCATGGCACACGACAAAGCCACCACCAAGGGATTGACCAGCCAAAAGTAATTGGGAAATTGATGAAAATAATAAGCCCCAATTGGAAAAGTCGCCAACTGCGCTGTCAAAGCCACTGCCGTTATTGCCCAAATTTTATCCAGAGTCCCATCTTTAATCGTAAGACTTTGGTATAAAACAGGTTGTAAAAATATGATTCCTCCCAAAGCAGCGTACGACAACTGAAAGCTAACCGAATAAATCAATAGAGGGTCAATCGCCAATAATATCAACGCTGAGCCAAAGAGTGCATTTACACTATTCTCCTTTCGTCCTAAAGGCTTTGCCAGCAAGAAAATAGTAAACATCAACGCCGAACGAATCACAGGGGCGGAAAGTCCAGTTAGTACTGCATAAAACCACATGGTGATGAGCGTAATACCTAAATATAGCCACTGCCCACGGCGACGCTTCTCCAAACGACCCAGAAAAAAAGCCACAATTCCAACAAAAATTGTAATATGAAAACCCGATACTGACAATACATGTACAGCTCCTGCTACCGAGTAAGCTTGTACAAGCTCACTATCCATTTCATCGCGAAGACCGAGTACCATAGCTTTGGCAACGGCATACTCTCGTTCGTAAGGTATTAATCGGCGCAAAGCCGCATCACTCCATTCGCTGACGCGATAGGCCCAAGCTTTCAACCAATTTGTTTGACGTTTACCTGTCTGGATAAAATCTGTACCTCGCAAATAGTGTTGATGAAAAATCTGTTTACAAGAAAGGAATCGCTGATAGTCAAATTGCGCAGGATTTTGGGGTGGTTCTACCAAACGAGGTGTACCGCGAATAAGCAACACATCGCCATAATGAGGTTTGGAAGCTGCTTTGTCAAGATAAAGCAATACTTTGCCTTCGAGCGGATGCCAGTGATTATCCCACTGAGCTTTTAAAATTTCAACTTCTGTTTTATAGGTCTTTGCACGGGTTTCTACTGGCGACAATACTACGGCTTCATAAGCAGTAATCTGCTCAAAATTAGTTTGATTGCTCAGAGACGGTGTTCGAATCCACCCTAAACACACAAACAGACAAAGCGTAAGAAAACCAAGAAAGTAACGATTGCTTTTACGGAAACGAATAAGCAAGAAAATAAGCAAGCCCAAAATTACGACTATGCTGAGAAGCACTTCAAAATCTTCGTTACTTATCCAAAATAGGGGGGTAATACCATGTAACAAAATCCCCCCAACAAAAGCTAAAGTATAACGAAGTAGCGCGTTCATCGCGAGATAACCAAGCGTTTGGTAACGGTTTCATCTTTAGTTTTGACCCGCACGATATAAGATCCTGGCGGCAGGTTAGTGGTCGGATATTCAAGAATCCAGCTTGGATAATCTTTGTACTGATTCTGACTCACTAACTGGCCTGTCAAACTGAAAACCTCTACCTCAAAGGTTCCAAATTCTTTCTGAATTACTTTAATATTGACCAAGTCAGCTGCGGGGTTAGGAGAAAGTTCAACTGACAAATTGTCTCCAAAAGGTAAATCGGCGCACCAATATTTCACTAAACGATTGCGACGAGGAGATTTTTCAATCACAGCCAACATTCGTTCAGCCTGATTTTTAGTAAAAACATTCATACACGAATCGGGTGAGTAGTCCAAGTAGTTTTCGGTCATATTGCGGGTGCGGGTTCCACCACAGTTAGAGAAAACCGGCCCACAATTGGTAGTCTGATTACCATTTTCGCACTGCGGAGTATCAGCACAATAATCATCCCCGCAGTTGGTATCCCCCCAGGTATGTATCAGACCCAGCCAGTGTCCGATTTCGTGAGTGGTTGTTCGGCCCAAATTGTATAATCGGCTCGTTACGGCACTCCCAATACCAAACACCCTAAAATCAATAAAAACGCCATCCGTTCTTTCTTGAAGCTCACTACTGTTGTCTAATCCTGCTATTCCTGTTACTGAAGGAAACTGAGCAATACCTAAATAATTGTTGGAAAACCGCGCCACCCATATATTTAGATAACGGTCGGTGGGCCACTCACCATCTTTAGTCGAGATTTCAGCCAGTAGTTGATCGTCTGAAAATACGTCAAAACTTGTCTTTTGCGTATAATAATGTCGAGTAATACCCGTCGTAGCTTTTCCGTTTGGGTCTTTTGATGCCAAATAAAACTCAATCCCTGTATCAGCACCAACCGTATTTACATTGAAACCTCTTGTACCTGTTTTGCGGCGATAGTCTTCGTTCAAAACACGTATTTGCTCTCTGATTTGATCGTCCGAAATATTTGCATTATCACGTCCACCAGTTGTTCCTGTAGCATTGTTATGTACAACGTGCACAACGATAGGTATCCTAATTTTTTCGCAAATAGCACTCGAGCGTGCATTACGGCGGAAAGGTGAACGCAAATAGGTTTGAATCGAATCTTCCAACATCTTTCGTTTCAAAGACCAAAAAGGGTAACGTTTTGCCAACATAGAATCGTACTGAACCGCCGAACAGCGTTGGGCATTGGCAGCAGTAGGCAGCAGGCAGTAAGCAGTAAGCAGTAGGCAGTAAACTGTAAACTGCTTACCCATTTTCTTTTTTATCATAAGCATCCAAAATATCTTTGACGAGACGGTGGCGTACTACGTCGCGGCCATCTAACTCAACAAAGCTGATGCCTTTCACATTTTTGAGGGTTTCAAACGCATCTTTCAAACCCGATTGTTGGTTTTTGGGTAAGTCTATTTGTGTTTTATCGCCCGTTATAATCACCTTTGAACTTGGCCCCATACGCGTCAAAAAAATCTTCATCTGCGAAG
>JBDHXS010000519.1:0-5019 GCA_039810845.1 Runella sp.
TCAACAACTGACTCCGCACGGATTGCGTACCTTTGGCTTTTTTATAGCTGTATCTCAGGTACTTACTGGAGCATTGGTGATGTCACAACGATACTCACTTTTGGGGCTTATTATGCTTGTACCGATGAATTTAGGGATTCTCATGGTTACTATTTCACAAAATTGGCAAGGTACACCTTATGTAGATACCGTCTTTATATTACTGAATATTGGCGCTTTATTGTACGAATGGAATAGTTTGCAGTTTTTGATTTTACCTGAAAAAACAGCCTTTGCCTCAACGAAAACTCACCAATTATTCCCCAAAATATATGTGACGATATCAGGGCTTGGGCTATTTATTATTGCTTGTGTCCTAAGCCGCTTTTCATTTGTTACTACAAGTATAGTGGCAACGGTGGGCTATGGATTGATGTATCTTAATGTATTTCAAAATCACACAATTACAGCTTTAGAGCGGTTTGTCTTAGGAATGTCGTTTGTAGCCATAATGGCCTTTACATGGGTGGGGCTCTTTCATAAATCACTGCCTTTTAACCCTATGATTGCCGTTGGAGGTGCGGTGTTGGGGACGTTGGTTTCATACCTCATTTTGATAATCGGAACTGTTGTTCGTAAATACAAAATGGGTAGAAAATAAAATGCACGCCGAATAACTCAGCGTGCATTTAAGTAGTATTAGGGTCTGACTATCGTCTGACCTGTGTTTAGCTTAGACGTACCAAAGCTTCCTGAATGGTGGCAATTTTAGCTTCGGCATCGGCGAGTTTCTGGCGTTCTTTTTCAACGATATCCGCTTTGGCATTCTGTACAAAACGTTCGTTTGACAGTTTTGCTTCTACCGATTTTTTGAAACCAAGCGTATATTCGAGTTCTTTCTGAAGGTTTTCGCGCTCTGCTTCTACGTCCAATTCACCTTCCAAATTCACAAAAAACTCATCCGCTTTTACTAAAAACGACGTACCATCTGCCTTTCCTGTAGTGTAGCTGATGTCCGAAATGTTGGCTAACTTAATAAGGAGACTTTCAAAAGGCTGGTAAAGTGCTTGGTTTTCAGTTTTGATGGTAAGCGGTAGTTCTGTTTTGGGACTAATATTTTTGGTGCTTCGCAGGTTACGAACATTGGTAACAACCTCAAAGAAAATTTCAAAATTAGCCAACAACGTAGCATCAAATGGCGCTGCTTTCGGAAATTCAGCAACACAAAGACTCTCTTTTTCGCCACGAGGGCGAATGTCTTGCCAAATTTCTTCGGTAATGAACGGCATGAACGGATGTGTTAATGCCATTAATTTATCGAAAAAGCCAATAGTGGCCTCAAATGTTGCTTTGTCGATGGGTTGCTCAAAACCAGGTTTAATCATTTCGAGGTACTGCGAGCAGAAATCATCCCAAATCAGTTTGTAAATGACATTGAGCGCATCTGAAAGGCGATATTTACTAAACAAATCAAGCACTTCGGCAGTTGTTTGGTTCAATTTCGCATCAAACCATAGAACTGATAACTGTGAACTATGGACTGTGGACTGTGGACTGTAAACTTCCCACCCTTTCACCAATCGAAAAGCATTCCAAATCTTATTACAGAAATTACGCCCTTGTTCGCACAATTTTTCGTCAAAAAGCAAATCATTGCCTGCTGGAGAACTAAACAGCATCCCTGTACGCACACCATCGGCACCGTATTTGTCAATTAAGTCCAATGGGTCGGGAGAATTTCCTAATGATTTCGACATTTTACGGCCTTTGGTATCTCGTACGATACCCGTCAAATACACATTCCGGAAAGGCAATTCGCCTCTAAACTCGTAGCCTGCAATGATCATCCGCATTACCCAAAAAAACAGAATTTCGGGAGCCGTTACCAGATCGTTAGTAGGATAATAGTAGTTAATATCCTCGTTGTTAGGATCTTTGAAACCGTCAAACACTGAAATAGGCCATAGCCAAGAACTAAACCACGTATCTACTACGTCGGGGTCTTGAGTAAGGTCGGCTTCGGTCAATGCAAAAAGCAACAATTCGTGTTGTGCTTTGCGAAGCGCTTCGCGTTTGGTTTTGGCCACAATCACCGTTCCATCGGGCAGATAATAAGCTGGGATTTGCTGTCCCCACCACAACTGACGGCTGATGTTCCAATCACGAATGTTCTCAATCCAGATTCGGTACGTATTTTTAAACTTGGCGGGGTGCAACTGAATGTTATCATTCATCACATTCTGAAGCGCTGGTTCGCACAATTCTTTCATTCGCACAAACCACTGTAATGACACCCTTGGCTCAATCACCGCATTGGTACGCTCCGAATGGCCAACATTGCTTTTATAATCTTCTATTTTCTCCAAATTACCCGATTCTTCGAGCAGTTTGATGATTTTCTTACGAGCAACAAAACGATCTTCTCCCACCAAAATCTGCGCCTTTTCGTTAAGCTTTCCATCTTCGGTCAGAATATCAATGAGCTCTAACTGGTGTTTTACGCCCAAATCATAATCGTTTTGGTCGTGAGCTGGCGTCACTTTCAACGCCCCAGTTCCGAAATCCATTGTGACGTATTCGTCTGTAATAATGGGAATGGCACGATTGATGAGCGGAATCAAAACTTTTTTACCATGCAAATGCTTATATCGCTCATCGTCGGGGTGAACACAGATTGCCGAATCGGCCATAATCGTCTCGGGCCGAACGGTAGCGATGATGATGGAATCATCGTTATCAGTTATATGTTGCCCGTTATCCGATACCTCATCACTATTAACGGTTAACGGATAACTATTAACAACCTGATAACGCAAATAACACAACTTTGTCATTACCTCTTTGGTAATCACCTCTTCATCCGAAACTGTCGTTTTTGCCTGCGGGTCCCAGTTGACCATACGATGCCCTCTATAAATATATCCTTTGTTATAAAGCTCTATGAAAGTATCAATGACGGCATCGTACAAGGCAGGTTCCATCGTAAAGCGCGTCCGATCCCAATCGCAGGACGCTCCTAATTTTCTCAATTGTTGAAGAATAATACCACCGTATTTGTCAGTCCATTCCCAAGCATATTCGTAAAATTCTTCCCGAGTCAGGTCACTTTTTTGAATCCCTTTTTCCTTGAGCATGGCTACCACTTTTGCCTCCGTAGCAATCGAGGCGTGGTCTGTTCCAGGTACCCAACAAGCTTCTTTTCCTTCCATGCGCGCTTTGCGGACAAGTACATCCTGAATCGTATTGTTGAGCATGTGCCCCATGTGCAACACCCCAGTTACGTTTGGTGGAGGGATGACCACGGTATATGGCTCTTTTTCAGGATTTGGCTTGGAATTGAAATAGCGGTTTTCAATCCAATAACTATACCATTTGTCTTCAATTTCGCGCGGATTGTAGGTTTTTGAAATCATGTTTGAATGAAATAGACTTGAGTTATTGTACTACTAATAGTAGAAAGCATTAGTAACCCAATAGCTGATACCTTAATTTAAAAATGTGTGCAAAGATAGGAATTATGCGCAAACCCTGTCAGCATTAGGAACGCAGACAGGGCGCTTTTTCAATCTTCTCGGCCTTCTTTTCGGTTGGCATCAGCCATACGAACGATTTTAGGGCTAAATTTGGCCAAAACTTTGATCAGCTCCTTTTGAGCCGATATTACAGTTTCAATGTCTTTATATACCATCGGGGCTTCATCCAAATCGCCACCAATCAACTGAATACCAGCCTCTTGAACTACTTTATTTAATTGATGGCGCGTGATACTATTTAAAGCTTTCGTCCGCGACATTACACGTCCTGCTCCATGCGAAGCAGAATTGAGCGCATCGGTGTGGCCTTTTCCGCGAACTATAAATCCTGGGTGGGTCATGGAACCTGGAATGATGCCCAAATCGTTTGGACCAGCAGGAGTAGCTCCTTTGCGGTGAACCATTACCTCTTCACCATTGATCAGGGTCTCTTTCCACGCAAAATTGTGGTGGTTTTCGACCATTTTTAACGGTTTTTCGCGCAACTCACGGGCAATTTTTGCATGAATTTCGTGGTGATTGGCTGAAGCGTATTCTCCCGCCAAGTTCATCGCAATCCAGTATTCTTGCCCCTCCTCGGTGTTCAAATCAAGCCATGCCAAATGAGCGGCTTGTTTAGGTAATTTGGTCTTTTGCATCGCCAATTTCGAGTAGTAATTAGCCACATTTCCTCCAAACCCTCTTGATCCTGAATGTGATAGCAACGCCATATATGCCCCCACTGGCAACCCCAGCAAATCATCTTGCTCAAAGACCTCTACCACGCCCCATTCCACAAAATGATTGCCAGTCCCTGATGTCCCCAATTGACGATAGGCTTTGTCTTTTAGATCGCGAATCACCTTGGTAGCACGCCACTCAGGCAAATCCATGACGCTTTCATCGAACTTCTCGCGGGTCTCACCACCGATACCAAACTTGGTATTTTCAACCAGCGTTTTTTTTAGCAAATGTGGCTCCCGTTTCAGATAGTCGGCAGGTAAGTCAAAAATAGACATACACATCCGACACGCAATGTCCACACCCACTGCAAAGGGTATCACGGTGTTAGCTTCTGTGGCCAACACACCTCCAATGGGTAAACCGTAACCTTGATGAGCATCAGGCATAAGTGCGCCAGCCACCGAAATCGGCAAACTTGCAGCAGTCTTCATTTGGTCTAGTGCTCCTTGCTCAATGTACTCACGCCCAAAAACTACGTATGGAAGTGGCCCATTACGTAACTCAAAATCAACCACTTGTTGTTTTTTGTCGGTTGATAACACATAGACTGGGTCGGGTGCAGGCAAGTAGCTTTTCCCTTCTTCTGATAGGTCAATCACCTGTCCTTCCTGACGTAATTTATAAACCGCTTGGGCCAAATTGGTGACTTTATTTTTGGAATAAGCGTATTTTTTGGGGCTGACAAGCAACTGCGCGAGTACTTGCAATACTTTTTCCTTGGGGTATTCGGCACGGTGAAGTAGGCCGTTAGCGACCCGAAGAAAGGCTGTATGCAATGTGTCAG
>JBDHXS010000520.1:0-5009 GCA_039810845.1 Runella sp.
TTGCAGTGGCGGCTCTCCTGAAATGGAAATGGCAAATCTGGAGACACTGGGAGCTGATCGTGTTTGCTGGTTTAGCTTTGGCCCCAATGTGGTGGTGGCGAGAGTGGATTAAGCAGTTTCCCACGGGTATCCCCGCGAGCGACTGGCTTTTTAATGGTAATGGTATCCGTTGGCGCCCGGCTTGGTTCCGTTGGTTGGGTTATGAACGTTTAACAAAGTTGATTTTGGGTTATTTGGGTACACAAGAAGGTACGCCCGAAAACCCTATTCACTCTTCTCCTCTCATTGCCGTTGCCTTTTTGATTGGGGCGTTGTTGTCGGCTACGGCGGGTTATATTGGTATGAAAATCGCTACCAAAGCCAATGTTCGTACCGCACAAGCGGCTCGTACTTCATTGTCCAAAGCCTTAGAAGTATCTTTTACGGGAGGCTCGGTTATGGGTATGGGCGTAGCTGGTTTGGCCGTTTTGGGCTTAGGTGGCTTGTTCATTGCTTTCTATAACCTATTTGCCGCAGGAAAACCGCTAACATCTGACGAAATGAAAACCGCTATCGAAGTATTGGCTGGGTTTTCGTTGGGGGCTGAGTCTATCGCGCTTTTTGCGCGTGTAGGGGGTGGTATCTATACCAAAGCTGCCGACGTAGGCGCTGACCTTGTAGGTAAAGTAGAGGCGGGTATCCCAGAAGACGACGTTCGTAACCCTGCCACTATCGCCGACAACGTAGGTGATAACGTAGGTGACGTAGCAGGTATGGGCGCCGACTTGTTTGGCTCGTACGTAGCTACGATTTTGGCAACGATGGTATTAGGTCAGGAAATTGAAGTAACCGACAACTACGGCGGTTTCTCTCCCGTTTTACTTCCTATGTTGATTGCGGGTGTAGGTTTGTTAGCTTCTTTGGTTTCTACCTTCTTTGTACGCATCAAAGGAGAGACTTCTTCGGTACAAAATGCCTTGAACATCGGGAACTGGGCTTCGATTGTGATTACGTTTGTAGCTTCTTATTTCTTGGTAAAAAACATTTTGCCAGAAACCTTAAACCTTCGCGGTTTTGAGTTTACCTCTAATGGTGTTTTCTTAGCTATCGTGGTAGGTTTGATTGTAGGAGCGTTGATGTCTTACATCACTGAGTATTACACGGCTATGGGCAAGCGTCCTGTGCTTTCCATCATCGAAAAATCAGGTACAGGTCACGCTACCAACATCATCGGTGGTTTGGCCGTAGGTATGGAATCAACTGTATTGCCCATTATCACATTGGCGGCAGGTATCATTCTTTCTTACAAATTTGCAGGTCTTTACGGCGTGTCTATCGCAGCCGCAGGGATGATGGCTACTACGGCCATGCAGTTGGCGATTGATGCTTTCGGCCCTATTGCCGACAACGCAGGTGGTATTGCCGAGATGTCTCAACTTCCGTCAGAAGTACGTGGCCGTACCGACAACTTGGATGCCGTAGGTAACACGACCGCTGCCACTGGGAAAGGTTTTGCGATTGCTTCGGCAGCGCTCACTTCATTGGCATTGTTTGCAGCCTTTGTAGGTATTGCGGGTATTACTCAGATTGATATTTACAAAGCCGATGTATTGGCTGGTTTGTTTGTGGGTGGTATGATTCCATTTATTTTTAGTGCACTGGCTATTTCGGCAGTAGGTAAAGCGGCGATGGAAATGGTAAACGAAGTACGTCGTCAGTTCCGTGAAATTCCAGGGATTATGGAATACAAAACCGAACCCGAATACGAAAAGTGCGTAGCTATCTCTACGGAGGCTTCGATTAAGCAAATGATTATGCCAGGTGCTATTGCTTTGGTTACACCTGTTATCGTAGGTTTTACGATGGGGCCAGAGGTATTAGGTGGTTTATTGGCTGGCGTAACGGTATCGGGGGTATTGATGGGTATTTTCCAATCAAACGCTGGCGGTGCTTGGGACAACGCCAAAAAATCATTTGAAAAAGGCGTAAATATTGACGGTCAGATGTACTACAAAAAATCAGAGCCACACAAAGCATCCGTAACGGGCGATACCGTAGGTGACCCTTTCAAAGATACGTCTGGCCCTTCAATGAACATCTTGATTAAGTTGATGTCTATCGTTTCATTGGTAATTGCTCCATACATTGCTGTAAAAGGAGGCCACAGTCACGCCGATGCCAAAGAAACCATCGAGGTAAATGTGACCAAAAATAACGATAACGGCACCGTTACAAGTGCAGCTACGTTGAAATTGGACAATGGCCTCGAAATGAGTATCGCAGCCGATGGCAACCCTATCGAAGTAGGTTTAGTTGATTTCATTCGTTCAGACAAACCCGTTGACAAAACCACTTGGTTCGATTTTGACCGTTTGTTATTTGAAACAGGAAAATCAACGTTGAAGCCTGAGTCTCAAGAGCAATTGAAAAATGTAGCTGAAATTTTGAAAGCATTCCCTGCCGTAAATATCAAATTAGGCGGCTATACCGACAACACAGGCGATGCCAATGCTAATCTCAAACTTTCAGCCGACCGTGCCTCTGCCGTGGAAGCTGAATTGGTAAAAATGGGCATTGACAACAATCGCATTGATTCAGAAGGCTACGGAGATCAATATCCCGTCGCTGACAATGCCACCGAAGAAGGACGCGAAAAAAATCGTCGTATTTCTATTCGTGTAACGAAGAAATAGTTTTATGCGTTTTAAACGCAAACTATCTTACTAACTCCAAAAGCCCCGTTGTGAAGCGGGGCTTTTTTTGAAATAATGTCGCATAGCCGACATTCCACTTCAAACGAATATTTTACTTTTGCCTTATCAATCAAATCAAAATCCAGATTATGAAGGTTATCATCCCATTTTTTGTTTTAGCGTTGGCATGTAGCCACATTCAAGCCCAAAAAAATACATACGCAGAAGTAGGCGGAGCAATAGGGTCAAGTGCTGGGTCGTTTGGGGCGGCATTACACAAAAACTGGACGCTTGGCAAAAAAGATAAATTTATCATTGGCACAGGTGTTCGTTTTACGGGTTTTGCAGGCTCAAATCAAAACTTTATTACTGCACCCGCCAAATTGACCGTTGATGACAAAAACATTGATACTTTGTTGGCCCCCAAACCTGCGCTGTACTCTCTCAATGCCATCATCAATTTGGGTTATCGTATCAACTCCAAAATCGAATTATGATGTATTAGGCTTTTCATTTGGCCCCGAAGGCAAGCCTTCGTACATCCGCAATGGTAGAAGTACTTCTGCTACCGCCAAACCAACCAGCACAAACCTCCTTTTGGTGGGTGATAATGACAGAGGGTCGTTGAACTCGCATTTTTATGGCAAATACAATTTCAATGAAAAATGGGGGGTAAAATTAGCCTATCAGTTTTTATTTAATGAACTTACCACCACTACCAAAGTACAAACCCTGCCCGAAGCCAACGACAGGTTTCGGCTCAAATCAGGGATGATTTATGCAGGTTTGACTTATAATTTTTAGAAATCAATCATAAACAACTCAAAACATGAAAACAAGTCTGCTAATACTCGCTCTTCTTACAGGATTGATGAGTGCTAATGCCCAAAAATTTAGAGGACTCGATAAATCGCCGATGGATATGGCGTACTACCCTGACGATTTTGCGCACGACCGCAAATTTGCCCCTCAAAAAGTAGGTGACAAAGCATTTATCCGCTTGACTTATACCCGAACCGCCAAAAAAGAACGTGAGATTTTCGGAAAATTAGTACCTTACAACAAAGTGTGGCGTATCGGTGCCAACGAAGCCCCCGAAATAAAATTTTACCAAGATGTAACTATCCAGGGACAGAAGGTCAAAGCGGGGTCTTACACGTTATTTCTGCTTCCTACTGAAAACGATTGGAGTATCATTTTGAACACTGATTTAGATGTTTGGGGAGCATATAGCTACAACGAGGCCAAAGACATCCTGAAAGTAAAAGTAACGCCCAAAACGGTAGAGGAAGTTATCGAGCATTTATCTATTCAGTTTGTCAAAAAGTCTGATAGTGAGGCACTCATGCAGTTGGGATGGGATAAGACGGTGGTAGAACTGCCTATTGGTTTTTAGATTTTTCACCCAAAATCTGATAAGTATGAGAGTTTCATTTGTACTGGTGTTTCTGTTTTGTTTGATTTTTTCCTGCCAAAAGCCCTCAAAATCCAATGACCCCAAAGCAAGGGAAATCGTTGAAGCGTGTGTGAAAGCTCACGGAGGAATCAACTACAAAAAATTTGACATTTCGTTTGATTTCAGAAAGTTTCGATACCGAATCTCGCAGGAGGGTGAGAAGTTTAGGTATGAACGCACCACAACCGACTCGCTCAAAAATGTAATCGTAGATGTATTGGACAATGTGCATTTTGAACGAAAAATCAATGACGTAAAGCAAAACCTATCGGCCAAAGACGAAAGTAAGTACCGCGAAAGCACCAATTCGATTGCGTATTTTGTTCTTTTGCCTTATAAACTGTTGGATAAGGCCGTCAATCTCGAATGGTTAGGCACGACCGAAATCGAAGGACAGCAATACGATAAAATCAAGGTTTGGTTTGATGCAGAAGGGGGCGGCAAAGACCACGACGACGTATTTTGCTATTGGATAAATCAAAAAACCAAAACGCTTGATTATTTGGCTTATGACAATGGCGGGCCGAGGTTTAGAAAGGCCACCAAAAGGGAAACAGTCGGCGGTATTGTTTTTCAGGATTATGACAACTACGAACTATCTGATACGACCCTCAAAGTTTTTGAGTATGATGCCCAATTTAGTGCAGGAAAGGCCAAGTTGCTCTCAAAAATAGAACAGACTAATTATCAAACTGAGCAGTGAGATGAACGTACAAGGCATAAAAACAATCGTAACGGCTCTTCTTTTGGGCTTGGGCTTCGCGCTTCAAGCCCAAGTTACGGTTTCGGGGGTAGTGCTTGATGAACAAACCAAAGAACCCTTGCCTTTTTTGAATATCGTCATCGAAAAGTACCAAAACGGCTATCTCACCAACGAAAAA
>JBDHXS010000521.1:0-4985 GCA_039810845.1 Runella sp.
AATTCACAAGGTTTATCAGCGACCCAAACCGCCCAGATGCCATTTCGGGCAGCCATATTACGTGCATTACGGAAGACAAAAATGGGCAGCTTTGGGTAGGTACCAACAAAGATGGACTGAACGTGATGAAGGCGGCAAAAAATAGCTTTACCACTTATAAATCAGACGCCAACGATGCCAATACCCTTTCCAATAACCACATCCATAAAGTGGCGTTCGACAAAGAAGGACAGCTCTGGATTGGCACCGAAAGCAACCTCGACATTCTCAACCCCAAAACGGGCAACGTAACTCGCGTAAAAAGTACCTTTATCGAACAATCAAGTTTTACCCCAAGTATCGTGGGACGGTCGGTGCGGGATGTTTACATCGACGATACTGGCATCTATTGGGTCGCTATCTACCAAGGTGGAATCAACAAATACGACACCAACCTCGCCTTTTTTAATCATAAACCCTTCAAACAATTTGACCCCAACGGACTGACAGGCAGCTCGGTTATGTGCTTTGCAGAAAGCCCGTCGGGCGATATTTTTATCGGAACGGAAGGGACAGGAATCAATATTTTCAACCGAAAAACGGGGCAAATTAAGCCGTTCAGGTTACCTCAACAACGGGCCAATGTATCGTCTGTGATTGCTCTCGAAACCAATGGAAATACCCTTTGGGTAGGTACGTACCAAGGAGGTTTGTACAATGTGAATCTCGCCACGGGCGCTTCCACCTACTTTCTTGTATCAAGGAGTAATACCGATACCAAAGATGTCCCAGTCAATTGCTTTAAAACCGATAGAGACGGGAAAGTCTGGATGGGTACCAACGGAATCGGAGTGGTTCGTTATGACCCCACCACGCGTCAAATAGAAGGCCATGAAAAGATTTTCAGGCTTTCGGCCACCAAATTCCCCCTCAACAACTTCGTCACTGCCATTGAACAAGACAAATCTGGCAATGTTTGGTTTGGCTCCAACGGCACAGGGATTGCTATTTATTTCCCCCACGAGAATCGTTTTCAGGTGCTCAATTATGGCAACAGTGGCCTGCCAATCGACCGAGTTCAGACCATTCACTGCGACAAAATGGGCAGGGTATGGGTGGGTTGTTTGGGGGGCGGGCTGTGTTTATACAAACCTGATACCAAATCGTTTGAGCGCTTCGACGAAAGTTTTTCGTTGTCAAATGATGTTATCTATAAAATAGTGGAGGACGAAAAAGGGAAAATCTGGGTCAGTACCAACAAAGGAATCAGTTCTTTTGACATAGCTAAAAAAATATTCAAAAATTTTACGCCTTACAACGGCATCCAACAAAGTACTTTCAATATTGGGTCTGGTTTTATTACGGCTGATAAAACGTTGTTTTTTGGAGGACTCAATGGTTTCAATTACTTCAAATCTGCCGACATTTTTCAGAGAAAGAGTACTCCTCCTTTGGTAATAACGGTCTTAAAAATCAATAATAAACACGTCAATGCCACTGAAAACGCTGAAATAACAGAACCTATTCTGACGGCCAAGGAGATGGTTCTAAGCTACAAACAAAATTTTTCCCTCGATTTTATTGCCTTAAACTATACCGTCCCGCATGAAAACAGGTACTCGTACAAACTCGAAGGGTTTGACAAAGAATGGAACGAAGTTGGCACCAAAAACACCGCTGTTTATACCAATTTAGACCCAGGAGAATATGTTTTTAGACTTAAAGCCCACAGCGAAGATGGTTCGTGGGAAACCCCCGAAAAAGTCATCAATATCACGGTAAAGCCCCCTTTTTGGAGTACTTACTATGCGTATTTTTGCTATTTTCTGCTGACCCTCCTTGCGATTTGGGCCATTAGAAGAAGCTCCATTCAAAAGCTAAAAAATGACTTCATGCGAAAACAAGAACGCCTCGAAATGAAGCATTTGATTGAAAAAGAGCGCCACGACGCCGAACAAAAAATGGAGCTTGAAAAAATCAAAATCAAGTTCTTGACCAACCTAAGCCACGAGTTAAAAACGCCGCTTACGCTCGTTTTGAATCCCATCGAAAATTTGATGTTTCAGGAAAACAGCACTGAAAAGCTCGAAATGTTGAATTTAATCAGTCGAAACGCCAAAAGATTACTGAATTTGGTCAATCAGTTGTTGGATTTCAGAAGAATAGAAGCCAACGAACTCACCCTTCACAAAACCGAAGGCGATTTGGTGACGTTTATTCAAGAAATTGTAGATGCTTTTAAGTACATCGCCGTAAGAAAAAACATTGCCTTACATTTTGTAAGTGCCTTCAATAATTATAATACTTCGTTCGATAAAGATAAGCTCGAACGCATCCTGATTAACCTACTTTCCAACGCTATCAAATTTACGAACGATGGCGGAAACGTAAGTCTTCAAATCACTGGCGATGGCGAGGGGGGCGTAAAAATGATTTTACGCGACACAGGCATCGGGCTACCCGCCGACATCCGAGACAAGATTTTTGAGCGCTTTTTTCAGGCAAACAACCACGCCGATATTCTGAACCAAGGCAGTGGCATTGGGCTGTCTAT
Organism: Runella sp.; assembly: GCA_039810845.1. Classification (GTDB taxonomy): domain Bacteria; phylum Bacteroidota; class Bacteroidia; order Cytophagales; family Spirosomataceae; genus Runella. The sequence goes on from JBDHXS010000521.1 coordinate 2,534, forward strand.
CGCCCAAGAATTTGTCAAACTTCACGGAGGTGCCATCAAAGTGGAAAGCGAAGAGGGTGTTGGTAGTGCATTTATTATTACCCTTCCGCTCACGCCCATCACTTTTGAGCAATCAGCCCCTTTGCACTTACCCAAAGAAGAACTAGACTCGGTAGAAAATTTTGCCAAAAAAGAGCCACCAAAATTGGAGAAACCCATTGTTTTAATCGTTGACGATGACGACGACTTGAGGGCGTATTTGGTGCAAAGTTTGAAAACCAAGTATAAAATTATCGAAGCGTCTGACGGACGGCAGGGTTGGCAAAAAGCGTTGGCCAACCACCCTCAGGTCATCATTAGCGACGTCAATATGCCAGGGGTTGATGGGGTTGAAATGGTTAGAAAAATCAAAAATGACACCCGAACCAAACACATTCCTGTGATTATGCTGACTGTTTTGTCGGAAGAAACCGAACAGCTAAAAGGGCTCGAAGCGGGCGCAAGCGACTATCTGACCAAGCCCTTTAGCTTCCATTTGTTGAGCATCAAAATCGAGAACTTGCTCAGTTTGAACAGTTTGCTAAAAAATACATACAGCAAACACATTCAGCTAGAAACGCCCGAAATAGAGGTAGAATCGGAAGATGAAAAGTTTTTGTTGAAATTTACGCGCTACGTCGAAGAGAACATCGAGAACCCCAACCTTTCGATTGAGGAATTGAGCAAAGCCATGTTTGTCAGCCGAAGTACGTTATACGCCAAGGTGTTGAATATCACGGGCGAAAGCCCCGTTGAGTACGTCAGGTCTTTGAAGCTTAAAAAGGCGCTGTCGCTTTTGCAAAAAAACGACATGAAAATAGCCCAAATCGCGTATTCAGTCGGGTTTTCTAACCCCAATTATTTTGCTAGGGCGTTCAAAGCCAAATACAACGTGTCGCCGTCTGAATACCTCACGCTCAATAAAAACGCTGTCGTTTGAATAGGAATCAAACTGTGCCAGCAAAATGAAGTATTAACTCATGGCTTCCAGCTGCTTTTTACTTCAAGGTATATAAAAATAAATCACAAATTCCTCAAACTTTCTTAGCTGAATTGCCAAACACGCGACCTTTTGCAGGGACATCTTCTACAACCACTGAGCCTGCTCCTACGCTGGCTCCTTTCCCGATTTTTATTCCTGCAATAATAATGGAACCTGAACCAATAAAAGCATCATCTTCGACGACGGCGCTACTTCCAATGACACTTCCCGCACCTATATTGGCATAATTGCCCACGGTAGCACCGTGTTCAATAATCGCTCCCGTCTGAATCAGCGAATGGTTGCCAACTATAGCTTTGGCATTGACGACCGCTCTTGCGGCAATCAAATTACCGTGCCCGATTTCGGCAAAGGATGAAATAACCGCTGTGTCATGAATCGCATTCACGGGCATGACATGACGGCGGTTGTTGAGCATTTCGACGAGATCACGACGAACGGCACGTTCCTCTACTGCCACGAAAGCTTCACACTTTTTGCCGATTAGTTTCAGAAATCCGTCATCATCCGTACTTCCCAAGACAGTATATTCACCAATTTCGGTATTATGAAGGGTAGTATCGTCGTCCAAAAGACCGTAAACGATGACATTGTTGCGTTGAAAAATATCTAAAGCGACCAAACCCAAGCCTTTCGCCCCTAAAATCAAAACTGGATTTTCCATTATCAATACTGTATTGTAAATCTGCGATTATGTAAATCTTTAAACCTATTTAATGGATGAAAGTTCCGAAAAATCGAATTGTTACTAAAATGTTATGGATACAATGAAAAATTATTAAAACCATAACTCGTTGAAAATGAATAAGTAAAGAAAAGGTAGTTTTTTTGAAAGCATGAAAAATAAACTACATTTTCGCACAATTGTCATCTCAGATATTCATTTAGGAACCACTGGCTCTAAAGCCAAAGAGGTGACAAACTTTCTCAAACAGTACAAATGTCGTAAATTGATACTCAACGGCGATATTATTGATGGTTGGCAACTAAAAAAATATGGAGCTTGGAAGAAGAAACATACCGCTTTTTTCAAGACTGTGTTAAAAATGATGGACGACTACGACACCAAAGTGATTTATCTACGAGGTAATCACGATGACTTTTTGGATCAAATCATGCCGCTGAAATTGGGTAAACAGTTTCAAATCCGCAAAGATTACATTCTAAAATCAGGCGACAAACGCTTTTATGTTACCCATGGCGATGTATTTGATAGTATCACTACCCATCTGAAATGGTTAGCATATTTGGGCGATATAGGTTATACTTTTTTGTTGTGGATTAATAAGCTGTATAACCATTACCGTAATTGGCAGGGATTGCCCTATTATTCGTTGTCACATGTAGTGAAGCAGCGGGTGAAAGCGGCAGTCAGTTACATCTCTGATTTTGAAGAAAAGCTGACTGAATTGGCTCGTTCACGCAATTGCG
>JBDHXS010000522.1:0-4977 GCA_039810845.1 Runella sp.
TTCTGGAATGAATGTACGAGCCGTTTCGATGGCATTTTTTCCATTGGATGCCGTAGCTACATCGTAGCCTTCTTTTTCCAAATTATATGCAAGAAGCTCTACAATATCTGGGTCGTCGTCAACGACTAAAACTTTGTGTGCAATTTGAGCCGATTTGGCAGCGCTCATAGCAGGGGGGTTGGTTTTAGTGGCGAAGTTACGAGGCGTGTCAGAAATTTTAATACAACTTCCTCATTGTTAACACAAATTTAACAGTAGTTGTGTATAAATATGCAGGTCTAAAGGAGTTATAAAAGGTGATTATGACTCCTTTGAAGGATCTTGCGCAGTTTTCTCTACTTCTTTTTCTTGGTTGACTTCTTTGCTCAATCGTACAATCAATTTTTTCATTGAACGTTCAATGCCTTCATACTCGACTTTTTCTTTGGCAATAAGTACAAATGCAATGAAGGCTGGTGCATGACCTTCTGGGGATTCAAAAAATAAATGATTGTTTTTGCGATATGCTTCGCGGCAACGGCGGCGGAGTAGATTCCGGTCAACAGCTCTTTTGAAGTTCCGTTTGGAAATGGTAAACAACACTTGGGGGAGTTGCTCGGGAGTTTGTGTAGAATCAAAAAGGTAAAATACCTTAAACGGAAAAAGGTAGGACGTTTTTGTTTCCGTGCTACCTTTTTCAAACAAACGCTCAATCGTTTTTTTACTACAAAGGCGTTCTGTTTTTTTGAATGTCTGATTAATCATTGGAGTGAGTATCAGTTTAAAGTTTTGAAACCCTAAACTTCAAACCCTAAACGAATGAATTATTGCTTGTGACGCTTTTCGTCAGAAACAGTCAGTTTCCAACGACCTTTTTTGCGACGAGCTGCCAATACCTTGCGGCCGTTAGCCGATTCCATACGCTCACGGAATCCGTGTTTATTGCGTCTTTTGCGGTTTGAAGGTTGATATGTACGTTTCATTTCTTATTCTTTTATACCTGTAAAATCCTTGGATTCAAAACGAGTCCGCAAAGGTACGGAAATATCTAAAAGTTTACAAACTATATTTGGAGGAAAAAACAGAATTTAAAGCCATAAACTTTTAATTGTCAGTTGTTATTGACTTATTAATCGCAAATTTAACAGGCTGAAAGCCTCTAAAATCAGTTTAAATCGGATGATTCCTTTTCAGGGTAACACAGCAAAGTGGATTCAGTGTGTTTTATTTTGTTTGCTCAGTGTGTTGGCTTACTGGCTTATTGGTTATAGGCTTAGTCGAACCCAATCGAGTGAATTAATCCTCAGTTTTGGAATGCTCTTTTTGATATATTGCTTGATTATCATCCAAAAATGGGATACGCTATGGGTGAGAAGATGGCTGTGGATAGCTTTGGGGTTTCGATTGTTATTTTTATTGGGAACTCCTGTTTTATCAGATGATTACTTTCGTTTTATTTGGGATGGACGATTACTGGCCGCCAGTTATAATCCCTACCTGTATTTACCTTCTGCCTTGATTGACTCTTCTATAGCAGCGGATGCTCAGTTGGATAGAATACTTTTTGGGGGGATGAATTCACCCCATTATTTTACCGTTTATCCACCCTTCAATCAGATGATGTTTGGATTGGCTGCGGCGCTTGCAGGGGGGAATTCTTTACTAACGATTGTATTGCTACGTAGCTTTATTATTTTGGCTGAGGCAGGTATTTTTTGGTTGATAAGACATTCTGCCAAATCGGTGAATCCTTTTATTTACAAAAAAAAAGGAAGCCAATTTGTTTTGATTTATGCCCTCAATCCTTTAATTATCGTGGAATTAACAGGAAATCTTCACTTTGAAGCTGTTACATTGTTTTTTGTTTTACTGGCAGTTCGATGGTTGAATACACCCTTTCAGAGTGACCAATATTATATTGGATCGGCAGTGGCATTGGGATTAGGTGTGGCGGTTAAGTTATTACCCTTGCTTTTCTTACCACTATTTATCAAACGTCTTGGAGTTAAAAAAGGGCTGATTTACAGTGCAATAATAGGAGGTGTTTTGTTGGTTTTATTTCTTCCCTTTCTTAGCTTGGAACTATTTCTCAACCTAGGTAAAAGCCTTGATTTATACTTTCAGAAATTTGAGTTCAATGCAAGTTTCTACTATTTGTTAAGAGAATTGGGATTTTGGTTGACAGGGTATAACATTATTCACCTACTTGGACCATTTTTGTCATTGATAACGCTCCTATCCATTGTTTGGATAGCATTTCAACGACGTTCCTTTTTAGAAAAAATGATGTTTTCCCTAACTGTTTACTTTTTGCTGGCTACCACAATTCACCCTTGGTATATCACTACATTGGTTGCTTTTGGAGCATTGACAAGGCGATGGTATCCCATAGTGTGGTCAGCACTTTTGCCTCTCACATATATAGCCTATTCGTCTATTCCCTACCATGAAAATCTTCGTATAGTAGCATTAGAATACATTTTAGTCTTGGGTTGTCTGTGCTATGAAGTATTTTTAAAAGGACTGGATTGGGAAGCATCCTGAAATTATTTTGCTTTTATTTTTTCCTGTAAAAATTTGAGTTGCATTGTCGTGGAATCGGCAGGAGATTCGTAATTGAGCAACAAATAAGAAGCTCTGGTATCTTTAGGCAAAAACAATAGCCCACGTACCGATTCACCCACAGGCAAGGTAGTTTGACGAAGAGCCAATTCCTGCCAATTGGCGCGTTCGTGCTCCAACCGATTTGTACGAACTTTTTGAAGATTGACGTCAGCTATTTGCTTCTGAATGATAAAATTATAGTCTTGAGCGTGCGCATATTGACTATTGGTGCGTTGTTGCCACGAACGGTCATTTTTACTAGAGTGAATATCGCTGGCAACAGTTGCCACTAAAAGTACACCATTGAAGATGGACGATGCTACCAAGCGTCGCTTCTCACGTTTCATGTCTAAAGTAGCCTGTTGAATTTTTTCTTCGGGGTCGGCTGCTCGATAAAAAGAAGTGTAAATAGGATTGCGTTCGTTACGAAGCGTATCGTTTTGGTTACTAAAAGGCAAATAAAAAAAGTCGTTGGGGGCAACGAGCAGTGGGGCAGCAGTCCGATTTTTAATTTCTACGTCTAATACCATGTGATGAGGGTCTTCAAACTCATAGGATGCTACCAATACCACACCATTTTGCTCTGTACGGGTTACTTCTCGGCCTTCCATCCATGCTACATCACCTGATACAGGTCGTAATTGATAAAAATTAGTAGAACAACTGGTTAGAAATCCAACACAGGCAAGAAGAAGAAAATAGAGTTTGTTTTTCATGGCTAAAGTGTATTTTGGTGCTGTACAACAAAAATACGCATAGAAAACGCCCTTTCAAATAATTTTTTGACGAACGGTTAGAGGACCATAAAAGGCTGCAAAAGCTCGTAAACTTTATGAAGCGGCAAACCCATGATGGTATAAAATGAACCCTCGATACGCGGAATCCCTATCATGCCAATCCACTCTTGCACACCGTATGCCCCCGCTTTATCGAATGGGCGGTAATGGGTAATGTAGTACTCAATTTCACTATCGGTGAGTGTTTTGAACGTCACATGGGCTACATCGCTGAGGATTTCATAGCCTTGAGGGCTTAGTAAACACACGCCTGTAATAACCTGATGCGACCTCCCCGACAACAACCGTAACATGTCGCATGCTTCGGCAGCATCGGCAGGTTTGTTCAGAATGGTGTTATCGACGACCACGACCGTATCGGCACAAAGAATGAGTTTGTCGCGTAAATCATGGGCAAATTGTTCAGCTTTATGTTGGGCTAAGTATCCAGCCACGTCTGAAGCTGGCATATCTGCGGGGAAAAGCTCGTCGGTGGGGCGAACTTGCACTGTAAATTCAACCCCCATTTCCCGCAGCAATTGCTGACGACGAGGGGAGTTAGAAGCAAGAACGAGAGGATGAGAGAGGTTTATCATATCTTCTCTTTGTGCATAAGCGTTGCGACGCCTTTGGTCGTGATTTTTCCCGTAGTTACGTCAAATACCTCACCTAAAATTTCGCCTGTGTGCCTTTCGGGGTTAAGGCTTTGTACAGTAAACTTCACTTTGTAGTCGGTATCGACAAACATAGGGCGTAAAAACTGAAATGTTTGTCCTACGTAAATCGAACCGTACCCAGGGAAACGAGTACCAATAATTTTGGTGAAAACACTGGCGCCTAACATCCCATGGATAATCGGGCGCTTGAAGGGCGTTGTAGCAGCATAATCGGGGTCTAAGTGCAAAGGATTATCGTCGCCCGTAAGCTGGGCAAATGCAATGACTTCTTCTTGTGAAAATCGAAATTCGTATTCGTAAGTGTCGCCAATGGAAAGCTTCATAAGTATAAAAGTTAAATAGTGAGTGTCATTGCCTAAAAAGTGTCGAGGGTAGAGTGAAGAATGTAGAATAAAGAGTACATTCGACACTCTGCATTTTGCACGCGACATTCAATTTTAAAGATTTGCTGTTTTTCCGCCATCTACGGGCAGGTTGATACCGCTGATGGCAGCGGCGGCAGGGCTACACAAAAAGGCCACGGCAGCGGCTACTTCTTCGGCTTCGGCAAAACGACCAATAGGTATTTCGGCTTCGAGTTGAGTGGCAATTTCTTCGACCGTTTTGCCCGTCGCTTGGGCACGCATTTTAATTACTGATTCCAACCGACCTGTTTTGGTATAACCAGGCAAAACGTTGTTGACTGTTATACCAAATTTGCCGATTTCGAGTGAAAGTGTTTTAGCCCAACTTGCCACCGCCCAACGGATGGTATTGGAAACACCTAATCCCACAATTGTTTGTTTGACGGAGGTAGAAATGATATTGACAATGCGCCCGAAACCTGCTTTTTTCATGGCAGGAACAACAGCCTGGACCAAAAGTTGGTTGTTGATGAGGTGCATCTCAAAAGTAGCCAAAAACTGCTCAGTAGCAGCGTCGATGATAGGCCCTCCCGTCGG
>JBDHXS010000523.1:0-4954 GCA_039810845.1 Runella sp.
CATACCATGCGTTTACTTAACTCTATCGTGATTTATTGCTAAGGCTATTGAATTATTGTATATATTGATGTAATTTTGGCCTTCATATATACGTTTATATATAAGTTTCTTACAACCCAGCGACAAACTCTCAAAACGTTATAGTCATGACCAGAAAACTACCTTGGCGTCGAAGCCTATTATTTCTCAATGTGATTTTTATCAGCAGTTGCAGCTTGAGCTCAGAGTCGTTGTCGTTGAAGTCTATGTTTAACAACCATTCGCTGAAGTCTTCTACTTCCAAATGTAAAGAAGGCGACCTGATCTGTTGTAAGAAAACACCCGAACGTTGCCCAAGAACGCGTCCTGTTATCTAAACTTTTTAATTCTATTTTACGACGATTCAGTTCCTAATTTAGCACTTTCATCCATAGTCAGTTTTCTGTTTATCAATTATACGTTTATTTTTGTTATCAACTGTTTTTGGCACCAATAATGAACGTTTCTCTCAATGACAAAAAACTGCTGTTTCTGGGTCCCTTTATTCTTTGGGCAATAGCTACTGTTTTTTTCAATTTACCTACGCTCTGCAAAGACAACTTTACTGCCGCCAAATTTTTAGTTACAGGCTTACTCTCTGTTTATTTATCTTGGTTTGTGGGACGTTGGCTCATTATTGGCGTTCGTCAAAAATACCCTGGACTTGAAAAAATACGACAACGCCTTATTACTTTAGGGCTACTTAGCCTTCCTGCAGTGGTTGTTTTGGTAATTCAGAGGCTTCTCTTTTTCGATTACTTTGTTTATGCTCATGGACCAAAGTTTGATTGGTTTCATCCCGAAACCTTGTTTATGATAGGGTTGAATTTATTTTACCTGGCCATTATTTTTGCTGTTTATGAAAGCCGTTACTTTTTCAGGCAGTGGTTGATTAGCAAACGTCAAACCGAAGAACTCAGCCGTGCCAATTTGGAAATGCAGTTGGATTCGTTGAAAAACCAAGTCCAGCCGCATTTTTTGTTTAACAGCCTCAATACACTTCAAGCGCTTGTTAAGTCCAATGAGAATAAAACAGCCGTTCGATTTATTGGTGATTTGTCGCAAGTATATCGGTATTTGTTACAAAGCAATGAGCAACAACTCATTTCGCTCGAAAAAGAGTTGGAATTTACGCACGCTTATTTTGGCTTACTCAAAACCCGTTTTGAAGACGGGATTTCGTTGGAAGTAAACATTAACCCTATCTTCCGCCATACCCAAATCCCTCCACTAACACTTCAACTACTGGTAGAAAATGCCGTAAAACACAATGTAGTATCTACCTCTAAACCCTTAAATATTAAAATTTTCACTTCCGAAAATGGCGACCTTGTCGTTCAAAACAATTTGCAATGCAAACCTAATAATTCTATGCCTTCGAGCAAAAAAGGATTGATGAATATAGCTTCAAAATATGCATTGCTACGCCAACCTCATGTTCAGATTTATGAAAAAGAAGACATTTTTGAAGTGAGAGTTCCACTCATTAGAGAATGGGAAACCAAGGTCAAAAGTTAATACATCAGCAGAAACAAATGAAAGTGATCATTATCGAAGATGAGGCATTGGCCGCAAGGCAACTAAAAGCAATGGTGCAAGAATGTGACGAAACCATTGAAATATTGACGATGCTCGACAGTGTAGAAGCATCTGTAAACTGGCTACGAACCTACGAACGCCCTGATTTGATGTTAATGGATATTGAGTTGGTAGATGGGCAAAGTTTTGAGATTTTCAACCAAATAGAAGTCAAAAGTCCCGTCATATTTACGACGGCTTACAATGAATATGCCATTCAGGCTTTTCGAGTCAATAGCATTGATTACCTTCTCAAACCCATTGATGAAGAGGCGCTGCGACGCAGTCTAAATAAGTTTCGAGATTTAAAAAAACTTTATGGAACTATCGATAACCAATTGAATATCAATGAACTTGTCTCACTCATAAAACAAACCAAACCAGTTTCTTCAGAATATCGTGAGCGATTTTTACTCAAACAAGGTTCTCGGCTTGTGCCCATTGAAATAGAAGAAATCGCCTATTTTTACAGCCAAGAGCGGTTAAGTTTCATGAAAACGTGGGATGAACGCTCGTATGTAGTTGATTATACGTTGGACGAACTGGAATGTCTGCTCAACCCCAAACATTTTTTTAGAGCCAACCGCCAAATTATTCTCTGCGCTAAATCGGTTGATAAAGTCCATCTGCATTTCAATAGCCGTCTTAAACTTGATCTCAAGCCCTTTGCTGCCGAAGAAGTATTCATCAGCCGTGATAAAGCAGGCGAATTTCGTAATTGGATGGGGGAATAGTAGGTTTGGATTGTCTTAGGTTTTTACTACTTTTAGTGGCCTTTTTAGACAAAAAAGCGTATTTAAGTTAAGAGAGATTCTTCAACAATCCTAAAACCAACCCGTTATGGCAAATTCGTTTTCTCACCCTTTGGAGGGTTCTTCTGAGTACAACCGAGTTTCATCCAATGATTTTTTACTGGGCATTCCACCATATTTATATGCCGTAGTTTTTTCTTCATTTTGTGTTATCGTAGGTCTTATTTGGGACATTTGCTGGCATATGAGTATCGGGCGTGACGGTTTGCTATCTCCCCCTCACTTGGTCATTTATGTAGGTGCGGTTGTATCAGGGCTTTTTTCAGGGTTTCAGGTATTATACACTACTTTCAAAGGAAATGCCATCCAAAAAGCACAAAGTGTTAAAATTTGGGGCTTTTTTTACAGCTCACTGGGTGCTTTGTTTTGCATTTGGGGGGCTTTAATGATGCTAACTTCGGCTCCGTTTGATGATTGGTGGCACAATACCTACGGCCTTGACGTTCAAATCCTTTCACCACCTCATACGGTTTTGGCATTGGGAATTATCGGTGTACAGTTTGGCGCCATTGTGAGTGTACTTGCTACCAAAAATCAAATAGCAAATCAGCCTTTTTCCAGTGAGTTTACGCAACGTCATCTTCGTCGCCTCAATGTGCTTTTTGCGCTATCGGGCGGGTTTTTAATGACAATGTGGTACACTTTACTTTCCGAAGAAATGGGAAGTTGGGAAATGCATAATTCAAGTTTTTACAAAATGTCTGCCATGGCATTCCCTCTATTTTTATTGGCTTTTGGTCGTGGCGCAGGAGGAAAATGGAGTATCACTTCTGTTACTGGCGTTTATATGACTCTGATGTGCCTTACACTTTGGATTATCCCATTGTTTCCTGCCGAGCCTAAGTTAGGCCCCATCTGGAACCACATTGACCATTATCAAGGATTTGCTTTTCCATTATGGCTGATTGTCCCTGCTATTGCCATGGATTGGTTGTTGAATCGCTATACTTATTTGAACGATTGGGTCATGGCAGCGATTATGAGCTTTACCTTTGTGGCACTGATGTTGGCAGTACACTGGCCTTTTGGAGGCTTTTTACGCGAATCTCCCTATGCCCGCAACTGGATTTTTGGTAGCCATTACTACTACTTCGGCAATGACCCCAACTGGGAATACCGCTATAAATTTGCTCCCTGGACACTCCAAAGCGCAACTGACTTCAGCATTGGCATCGCTTATGCGTTAGGATTCGGTTACGTTTCATCGCGAATTGGGCTGGTTTGGGGAAAATGGATGCGTAAAATACAGCGGTAGTTTATTCAGTCCATAGTTAGCGGTGGGCAGTTTGCAGTGCATAATCAACAGTCCATTATTCCCCCATTGGGGGATAGGGGGCTATAAACCCTTTCCCATGACATCTTTTAAATTAAAAATAGCAGTTCTTTTTTCGACACTTTGCCTTCTCACCTCGACACTTTCTTTTGCTCATGTGGGCAGTTCGGGGGTATTATTCCAAGGCCAAGCAGGTTCGTACCGAGTTTTGGTAAGCCTCCAACCTCCTGATGTAATTCCAGGAACAGCCCAAGTAACTGTTTATGTGGAAAATGGCAATGTGCAAACCGTCATGGCTCGCCCCATTTATTTCCGTACCGGCGATGAAGGCGCTCCATCGGCAGATCCCCTGACGCCTGTTGCCAACCAAACGGGTCAATTTCAGGGAATTGTGTGGCTGATGGCAGGAGGGGCTACCAGCGTCCAAATCACCCTTGATGGTGACGCTGGTAAAAGTGAGCTTGTAGTACCTTTAGTAGCAATTGCAACAGCCCAACGCGAAATGCCCGCAGGATTAGGCATAATGCTCAGTATTTTAGGACTGCTTTTAGTGGTATTACTTATTACTGCCATTGGTGCCAGTGCCAGCGATGGCTTACTCAAGGCAGGGATTCCACTTACTTCTAAACAACGCCGGGTCCGTTGGGTCAATATGGGTATCGCAGCAATTGCCTGTACAGCCATTTTGTACGGTGGTAGTAGCTGGTGGAATAGTTGGACAGCTGACTACCGACAGTTTATGTACAAACCTCTTCAAGGAAGTAGTAAAATCATTAATCAAAATAATGAGCGACTTTTTCAGTTAAAAATTGATACCACCCTCTTAGTGCAAAACCGACAAAGACGCACTACCCTAAGCTATCTTATTCCTGATCATGGCAAGTTGATACACTTGTTTTTGGTACGTCAAAACACACTTGATGCCTTTGCCCACCTCCACCCAGAACGTCGTGATACAACTACATTTGAAGCTTATTTGCCGAAACTCCCCGCTGGTAAATACCTTGTCTATGCCGATATTGTGCAGCGGTCAGGTTTTACAGAAACGATTACTGATACCATCGAGATACCTGCCTTATATGGCAGTGCTTTGCTAAAAACCGACCCAGAAGATACCTATGTAGTGACCGACCCGCTCAACAATCCCAAATTGATTCCTACAGACGAAAACGTAGTAATATGCGGAAAACCCGGAACAAAAACCAAACTAAAAGATGGCTCAGCTATTGTATGGGAAGGCAAACCCGACGCTTCTTTTGAAGCAGGAAAGCCA
>JBDHXS010000524.1:0-4937 GCA_039810845.1 Runella sp.
ATCGTAAAAGAGACCTATCGAAATCATTTAAATCATATTACTCAAGTTTGGTTAATTGTTTGTGGATTGGTAAACCTAAATATTTAAATAGTTATATTTATTTAAGAAAGAGGTCTATTACAGGGATACAAAGCAAAAGTTGTGTCAGAGATGCTTGGATATAAACCAAAATCAAGTATCAAGTTTAATAAAATGTTTCAAAAACATTTTGGAATTACACCGAGGAAATATCAACTATTGAATTTAGTAAAGACGCAAAGTGTTAAAAAATCTACCCAAAAAACTCGCCTATCTGGTAAAAGAAGAACAAAAAATCATCAAAAATAGGATCAGACTTTGGCTTCATTATTCATCCCTGTGTTGTGCGTTATAAACATATAGACGTTAGTAAGTATTGGCTCATAAATAGTTTAAATTATTTTATAAATTTGCCCTTATGGGACGAGCCAATAGACTGGTTCTAAGCGAATCACAGAAATAGGAACTCGAACCGTGGTTGGCCGCTTATCTATATCTATTACTCACATTTTGGACTTTTACGAAAGTAGAACTCAATCCACAGCCACCAAAAGCAAAAAATTAATTCAAGAAAAATATGAAGAAACAATTTTTAACTCTCGCTTTGATAGCTTTCGCTATGATTGTTCATGCCCAAACGGATCCTCGTGAAGCAGAAATTCGTCGCTTAGAAAACATTGAACGTGAGGCTACTATGCGTGGACATTCAGCTACACTGTTTGGAAAAATTTGGAGCAATGAAATGGTCGTTAACACTCCTGCCAACCGTGTAGGTACAGTAGAAGGCTCAAAAATGCAGCTACGTACTGGCAATTTGGCCTATGCTTCGTTTGTGCGGAATATCGACAAAAGCACAATTTCCCTCGTTGCAATTTAGGCATACCTGCTTTTCGGTATCAATTGATGTGAAAGCATCAAACTATTTCACCTGGACCTCTCGTAACTGCTCCCGCCGAATTACGGTTACGTCCAAGGATGCCTTTCCTCGGTTCAAAGCAAATAATACCTCCTCATATTTCAAATAAGTGAACTCGCAAAACTCTGATACAGACACGTGCGATTTAGTCGGCTTTTGCTTCTCCCTTCGAATCTTTCTAATTAATCGGTAAGCCGAAGCCTCCGAACAGCCCAACATGGCTACAATGTCCGAAGCGTACAAAACAATGCGCAGAGGTGTCATAATCAATCAGTTTAAGTCAGTAGTCACGCAAGCTAAAAATATTCTGTTTATAGGTGTTAAAGTTGTGTCAAAATTAACCAATTAACGCCATGAAACGAATATTTTTCTGTCTTGTCATTGCTCTGACCCAACTGAAAAGCCAAGCACAACTCCCGCTGATGCAGGGTCGCGTCGTCCGCGTACTCGATGGCGACACCTTTGAATTGCTGCAAAACAGCGATGCAATGGGGGTTCAACGTATTCGTTGCCGCATTGTAGAAATTGACGCTCCCGAACGTGATCAATCCTTCGGGCGTGAGTCAGGCGACTCCCTGAGAGCCTTGCTTTTAAATCAGTGCATCACCTGTCGCCCTATCGCCCACGACCAATACCACCGTTGGCTGGTCAAAGTCACCCATCTCAATTACCACCCGCTGGCACTCGACAGCATCCTTGTCTCGCGTGGTTGGGCTTGGTCAGTACGTGGTTGGAATACCAAGGGCTATCAAGCCGATGTTGATCCTGTGCAAGCCGACGCACGCTGGTTTGACCGCGGTGTATGGAAATGTCCCCATCCTGTCCCTCCGTGGATTTGGCGCCGCTTCAAAGCCCCTATCAAACGTCTTTATCAGTGTCAATAACTTAAAGAGTAATGAAATGGTAACTATCACCTACATCGCTGCTGAAAAACGCTTTTCACTCATATATACTTATACTACCAAACGAAAAGCTATTCGCAGTGTTAATCCAAAACCAAGAACCCTTCGTTCCTTGGCAACTCAGGTAGTAAGAGCCCAAGGCAGAGGCAAAACTACTTTCTATTGGCAGCATACCCCAGAAAACCCTGTGCTGTCATTGGAAGGAAATGCAGCCGAGGCGTATCTCTATCGCTATGAAAACGGAAACCCGCTTACAATCACCTTCGGATCATTATTTCAGGTATTGCAGTATCTGTTTATGCTCTCAAAAAATGGAACGGAATACCACCGAAATGCTGTAAAAATGCTCCAAATCAACATTAACATTGCATAAAAACACATGACAAACATCACTTATGATATTGCTGCCAAACAATTCATGTTGGCCTATTCCTATACCAATGTCAAAGGCAGGACTTTTAACGTCGCTCCCAAGCTGCGCGGCCTGACGGCCCTGACCAATCAGGTTCTCAAAGCCCAGCAACGTACAATCAACGAGTTCGCCGCTAATATTACCAGTCAGGAACTTTCCACCCTCGATGCAGTGGCCACGGTGACAGGTTCAGGCAGTAATTTTATTTTTACCATTATCGGCTACGGCGGTGAAACTTCCAATTTTCCCACTGTGGGCGAAGCCCTGTGCGAACTGGTTCGTCTCGGCAAAGAATACTCCGACCCCAATTTCCGCAAAGCCCTCCGCAAAAAACGGTTTAGCCTGACACTCGGAACTTAGCTAATGTGGAGTAGGGTATATCAAGATTGGGACGTAACAAAAAGGGAAACCCAAACGGGCGACAGCCCTTGATTTCCAGCCCTCTTATGACGGGGCCGCCTTTAGGTTTGTATGCTGGTAATTTTCCAAGATTTGGTAGCTTGCTACCAAATAATACAGGGTGGGTTTTCCTAAGGGGCTGCCGAGATAATAGATCTACGCGCGGATTAAGGTCCCACTCTGTTTTGCTTGCCTAAGCTCAAATGGAAATTTGGGGATACAGCCCCATTAGTAAGGGTACGAGCACTGGGGTAAGCAGTTAAGCTGACTTATAAACTATAACATCGAACATTATGGCTACTCGCTTTTACATTGGCGTTGACGTTTCAAAAGCCACCCTTGATTGGGCTGTCACAGATGGCAAAACCATTCTTCTACAAACTCAAACACCTAATTCCCTTGCAGGAATCAAAACGGCCCTCAAAGTCATCAAATCCTTGCCTGATTTTATACTCTTGGAGTCAGTTTGTTGCATGGAGCATACGGGAATCTATTGCGCTCACCTTTTAACTTTCCTTTATAAAATTTACCTACCCATCTGGTTAGAGAGCAGTTTGCAAAGAGGTAGAACCGATGCGATTGATGCGGTTCGTATTGCCGAATATGCTTTCCGATTTCGGGATAAAATCCGCCTTTGGCAACCTCCAAGGGCTATTTTACAAAAACTGGCTTCCTTGAGCGGGCTTCGTCAGCGACTCCTGCTTGTACGTCAGCAATTACAACAACCCTTAGGTGAACAACAACGATTTATTGACCCCATTCTTCAACGGCAACTCACTAAAAGCTGCCGCGTGGGCGGCCCCGCAAGCATCATTAAAGGCCATTAATGCAGATTTGAAAAACGCTGACAGGCAAATTCAAGAACTTATTCAAGCAGAAGAGCATTTACGACAGTTATTTGACTTAGTGACTTCAGGGCCTGGAGTTGGTGGTGCAACTGCTACTGAAGTTATTATTGCTACTGAAGAATTTAAAACAATCAGTGATCCTAAAAAACTCGCCTGCCATGCAGGGATAGCTACTTTTGAGTACAAGTCAGGCAGTAGTGTCCGAGGTAAAACTCGCGTCAGCCAACATGCCCGAAAACGACTTAAAAGCTTGTTTCATTTAGGAGCGATGTCAACTATCTGCATCAAAGGAGAACTTCAAGATTATTATCAGCGTAAGGTTGGTGAAGGTAAAAATAAAATGCTGGTCTTAAACGCGGTTCGCAATAAGCTTATTCATCGGATTTGCTCAGTAGTTCGTCGGGGTGAAAAATATGATAAAAATTATACCCCTGCGCTTGCATAAACCATGGAAATCCGTGCCGTGATATCACCAACAAAGACCTCATTGGGTTGAGAAGGCAGTTTCCTGTCAAGCAATAGATTCGGGCTTCTACCTAATAAATTATGATGCGAATTGGTTGTTTTAGGAACATAGCTTTTGGGCTGAATAGCTCTTAAATCTTGCTGCTTCATTAAGGTTTGCACCTGATGGCGACTAATTTTTATTCCCCTTGCCTGTAACTCTTTACTGATTCTGATAGCTTCATAGCGACTTCTGTGTTCCTCAAATACATCTTTAACTCCCTTAGCAAGTGTTTGTTTATGAGTGCTTTGTGTGTAACTTTCCTTGCGAACCCATGCGTAGTAGGCACTAAAACTTATTTCCAAAATCAAACAAATTGAACGTAGAGGATAACTTTGGGCTAAATGGGAAACTACCTCATAAATATTTCTCAAGTCACTCGGCTGAAAATGGCTAACGCTTTTTTTAAATATCTCGCTCCATTTCAGTTTGCTTTAATTGTTTGCCTAACTGTTCCAGTTCAGCATTTTGCTGGCTGACCTCCGGAGATAGCCTGGACTTCTCATCTGCCTTCCATTTGTAGAGCAAATTTTCCCCTATGCCCATTGTAATGGCCACTTCCGCTACACTACGATCAGAATTTAACATTTTCAGAACTTCTTTCTTGAAATCCGCATCATACTTGCAGTATTTTCGCTTTTTGGGCTTGTCCATAGTACACAAAATTAAGGAGACTTTTGTGTGCGGAAAAACCAGACATTCCCATCCGAATCGCCATTCAGGCAAAAAACTCAAAGTTTGGGACATCTCTGCAAACATTAGAAGACTTGTTAGAGAGCAAAAATCACTTAAAAATCAGCAACCAAACAGATTTTTTGAATACAATGGCCGCTCTTGGTTTTGAGTACGTCAATGCGTTCCCTCAAAATACCGTTCCAGAGAGCCCCTTTAACCGAGCGGGATTTGTATTTCGCAAAAAAGAGAAATACAGAAACTA